>NZ_JBSGUP010000315.1:0-9320 GCF_053607985.1 Streptomyces sp. NPDC055078 | reverse complement strand
AGTGTGCTCTGGATGGCCTCGGCGAGGGCGGCGCGTCAGGTGACGGGCCAGGTGCTGTCGGTCAGCGGCGGTTACGCCATGCCCTGACGACACGGCCGTGGCAGAGGGAACCCCGCGCGATGACCGTGTCAGGACCGGGCGCGGGTCGGGCCGTGGCCGGGACTCCCCGGTTCCGTCCCCGCGGGGGCCGGCCCGGAGCGCCGACTGCGCCCGTTCCCCAGCCCAGCGGGCCGGGCGGACCGGGCACTCGACGGGCCGCACGCACGCCGGTGCCCGGGGAACCGGGAAGGCCGTGGCCGACGAATACCGTGGCACACACCTCAGGCCCTGACGTGGCACACACCTCAGGCCATGACGGCGACGAACTGCCAGTCCAGCACGGGTCGGTCGCCGTCCGTCCGAGCACGCGATCGCAGGTGGACAAGCCCGCCGGACCGCGCGAACGGCTGGAGGCGTTCGACGACGAGACCGCTGCGCAGGGTATCGCCCTCCCGTACCGGCCCTGTGTGATCGCAGCCGTACCAGCCTGCCACGGTGACAAGGCCCGGCAGGGCCCGGGTGGCCTGGGACAAGGCGATCCCGATGGTGTGCCCGCCGTACACCAGCCGGTCGGCGCCGCCCGTGGCCCGCGCGTCGTGATGGACTTGCGCCACATTGAGGGTGAGCCGGGCCAGTTCGGGCGCGCTGGAGACCACATCCCCGCCGCCGACCTCCCAGGCCATGCCCTCCGCCAAGTCCGCGAAGTGCGGGCCGTCCGCGACATCGCGGAACCGGTCCAGCCGCCAGTCGGCGGTGGGACCGCTCAGCGCGGCGGCCGTCGGCGGGCGGCCCACGGCCGCCAGATCCGCCGCGTGGCCGGTCGACCGCTCCGGGTCCCGCAGCGGGAGCATCGCGCACCGCCAGAAGTCCAGTACGGGCCGGTCGAACTGGTCGGTGGTGGTGATCCGCAGCGCGGCCAGGCCGGTCGGCGCCCGGTCCGGCCGGGACCGGTTCTGGCGCAGCGCGACCACCTCGGTCGAGGTGCGCAGGGTGTCGCCGATCGCCGGGGCGCGGTGAAAGACCAGGCCCCGGTAGAACAGATTGGCCTTCACATGGTGGGTGACGAGCGTGGACTGGCCGATCGCCACGTCCCACACCAGCGCCGGATGCGCCAACTCCCTCACCCCGGTGACCTCTTCGCACAGCGCCGCGTCCAGCGGCAGCCGCAGCCGGTCGCCCACGATGGCCTGGTGAGCAGCCGCGCGCCCGGAGGTCAGGGTGAGCCCGGGAGCGGTGACGAAGACCTGGCCCACGCGCAGCTCGTCGAAGTACGGGCCTTCGGCGACCACGGGGGGCTTCTCGCCCGCCGGTCCAGAGGTCATGACGAGGTTCCGCCCTTTCCGAGTCGCGCGGGCCCCGTGGTGGCCGCCCGCGCCAGCGTGTCTCTGGCGGCCACCGCGACGGCTTCGTCGAGCATCCGCCCGTCCAGGAGTGCCGCCCCCGCGCCCCGGCCCGCGGCCTCCTCCAGGGCCGCCAGTACGGCACGTGCCCGCGTGATCTCGTCCTCGGTCGGGGTGAAGGCGGTATTCAGGGCGTCGAGTTGGCGCGGATGGACCGCCCACTTCCCGTCGAAGCCCAGTCGCCGCGCCAGCTCGGCCCGGTGCGCCAGGCCCTCGTCGTCGGCGATGGCGAGGTAGGGACCGTCGGTCACGGCGAGGCCCGCCTCCCGCCCGGCGGTCAGCACCCGGTCCTGCGCGGCCAGCCAGATCTCCGGCGGCGCGTCGGCGGATCTGCCCAGCGATGCCCCCAGATCGGCGTACCCGAGGATCAGGGCCCGGAGTCGTGGTGACTCGGCCGCCGTTTCCCGGACCCGGCCCAGACCCGCCGCGGTCTCGATCAGCGCCTGGAGCGCGAGGGGCCGGTCACGGCCCGCGGCGGCCTCCGCACCGTCCAGCAGCCGCTCGACGAACGCGATGTCGCCCCGGCCCTCCACCTTCGGTACCACCACGGAGTCCGGCAGCCCGCGGGCTCCGGCGCAGACGAGGAGGTCGAGATGACACCAGGGGGTACGGGGAGCGTTGACCCGCACCGCGACGCGCCCCCCGTTCGGACGGGGGCCCATCCGGTCCAGGACGGCCCGTACGGTCTCCCGGGCGGCGGCCTTGCCGGGTACGGGCACCGCGTCCTCCAGATCGATGACGATCTCGTCGGCGGCCGACTCCCACGCCTTGAGGATCTTCCGCTCGTCACCACCGGGTACGGAAAGACAGGAACGCGGGCGGGCGGCAGTCCGCTCAGCCATGAAGGAACTCCTCGGGGATGCTGTGCACTGGCGACCGAACGACATTAATCTATATTAAGATAAGGGAGACCCCCAGACGTATCGAGGAGCAGGACCGTGACCCCCGAACTCGCCGCCCAGGACGCCGCCGCACGACGGCCCAGGTCCGCCAAGGAACGCGCACCGTATGATCGGGCCGTGTCCAGAAAAGCCACGAGGACGAAATCCAGGAGCGGTGACGATCTCAAGTCGAACGCGACTCGGGAGCGCATCCTCGACGCCGCGGCGCACGTCCTGAGCAAGAAGGGGTACGCGGGGACCCGCCTCAGCGACATCGCCGTGGAAGCCCGCTTGCAGGCTCCGGCGATCTACTATTACTGGCCCTCACGCGAGCAGTTGATCGAGGAGGTCATGTGGGTCGGCATCCAGCGGCTGCATCAGCATGTGGCCGACACCCTCGATGGGCTGCCCGCCGAGACCCCGCCCATGGACCGGATCGCCACCGCGATCGAGGCCCATCTCCAGGTCGCCCTGGAGCTGTCGGACTTCGCCACCGCGATCATCCGCAACTCCGGCCAGATCCCGGAGGAGATCCGCTCCCGGCAGAGCAGCGAGGACGCCAAGTACGGCACCCTGTGGCGCGTACTGATCCAGGCCGCGGACGAGGCGGGCGAGATCCGGGCCGACCTCGACCGCCGCACCGCGCAGCGGCTGGTGATCGGCGCGCTGAACTGGGCGGCCGAGTGGTGGAATCCGGAGCGCGACTCGATCGAGGTCACGGTCCGCACGGCCCAGTCGCTCGTACGGCACGGCCTGAGCAGCAGATCCCGGCTCATCGAGCCTCCGACCGAATCCTGACCGCGGCCGGCCCGCGGCAGAGCGCCGGACCCCGCCGGCGTGCCGTGCCCGGGGGCCGGTCCCGCCTTCCGTACGCACGGGACGCCATGCGAGGCGGACGCCGTACGCACCACCGACAGGATCGTGCGGGCACCGAGCGCCTGGACTCGCGGTCGGCGCAACGCTGAAGCCCAGCCCCACCCGGCGCCCCGCTCACGCCGGCGGGGCAGCCTGCCGTACCGCTCCCAGCCCTTCGAAGGCCATGCGCACCACCTCCCGCGCGAGCCGGGCGGCCTCGGCCTCCCCCATGCCGTCCGTGCCCTCCGCCCCCTCCGACCCCTCCAGGCCGGCTGTCCGCTGGTACCACTCGACCAGCGAGTTGATCATTCCGGACAGCAGTCGGCTGACCAGCGGGGCGTCCCCCACCCGCGACAGATCGCCCTCATCCATGGCCTCCTGCACCAACCCGGCCACACACCGGTCGAAAGCACGCCGCCGATCGAGCGCCCAGCGTTCCGTCTCGGTGTTCCCCCTGACGCGCAGCAGCAGGGCGACATAGGGCAACTCGTCCACCAGCAGCCGGATTTGAAGGCTCAGTAGCCGCGCCAGCCGGTCGACGGCGGGCCCAGGCCCGTACCGGCAGTCTGCCGCGAAGGCGAGCAGGGGGTCGACCGCGCGCTCCAAGGCCAGCCGCAGGAGCTGCTCCTTGCTGTCCACATAGTGATAGATGGCGGACTTGGCGAGTCCGGTCGCCCGGGACAGGTCCGCCATACTCGTGCCGTCGTAGCCGCGTTCACTGAAGACGCGCGCCGAGACGGACACCAGCAGGTCGCGGCTGTAGTGGGGCCTGCCGTGCGCGGCTCCGCCGCCGGCTGCGTCATCCATCCGTCCGGCTCACCTCCCGTGGGTACCCGCCGGTGCGCCGTGCACCTTGAACTTCAATCTAATCTATTTTAAATTTACAGGGAAGCGGATGACCTCATGGAAGGGATGTGCACACGGTGAAGACCGGACCCCTGGCGGGATGCCGGGTGGTGGAGCTCGCCGGGATCGGCCCCGGCCCCTTCGCGGCCATGACGCTCGCCGACCTCGGAGCCGAAGTCGTACGCGTCGACCGGCCCGGCCCCGGTGAGTTCTTCCCCGGCATGGAGGACAAGGACCTCCTCAACCGGGGCAAGAAGTCGGTCGCCCTGGATCTCAAGCGACCCGAGGCGTTGGCAGCGGCCCTGACACTGGTGACCGCGGCGGACGTCCTCATCGAGGGCTACCGCCCCGGTGTCGCCGAGCGGCTGGGCCTGGGACCGGAAACCTGTCTGGACCGCAATCCCCGCCTGGTCTACGGGCGGATGACCGGCTGGGGCCAGGCCGGGCCGCTGGCCCGCACTGCCGGACACGACATCAACTACCTCTCGGTGACCGGTGCCCTGCACGCCATGGGGGAAGCGGACGGACCGCCCGCCGTCCCGCTCAACCTGGTCGGCGACTTCGGCGGGGGCGGCGCGTATCTGGTGATCGGCGTCCTCGCCGCACTCCACGAGGCGGCCCGCAGCGGATGCGGACAGGTGGTCGACGCGGCCATCGTGGACGGAGTCGCCCATCTCCTCACCGGAACCCATGCGCTGATGTCCAGCGGGCAGTGGCAGGACGCGCGGGGCACGAACCTGCTGGACGGCAGCACCCCCTTCTACACGGTGTACGAGACGGCGGACCGTCGCCACATGGCTGTCGGGGCCCTGGAGAACCGCTTCTACCGCGTGCTCCTGGAGCTGCTGGAGCTGGACGAGGATCCGGCCCTTCAGCACGCCCGGAGCCGTTGGCCGGCTCTCCGCCAACGCCTGGCACACACCTTCCTGAGCCGTACGCAGGCCGACTGGACCGAGGTGTTCGCAGGCTCGGACGCCTGTGTCACCCCGGTGGTGAGCCTGTCCGAGGCCGCCGCACACCCCCAACTGCGCACACGGGGGACACTGGCCGAACGGGACGGCACCGTGCAGTCGACGGCGGCACCCCGGTTCTCCCGCACTCCCCCGTCACCGACGTCACCACCGCCCCCGCCGGGCCGGGACACCGCCGAGGTGCTCGCCGCGTGGGGGGTGGCGGACGTCGAGGGGCTCGTCTCCTCGGGCGCGGCGCTCCAGACCTGATCGGCGGCCGGGCGGCCGACTGCCGAAGCCGACGCACGTCACCGAACGGGCGGGTTCCTGCCCCGGATGGCGACCGGCGAGGTCCGAGCGACGATGGCGCTCACCGAACCGGGCGGCGGCTCGGATCTCCAGGCAATGGCCACCAAGGCGCGGCGCGACGGCGACCGCTACCTCGTCAACGGCTCCAAAACCTGGATCACCGACTCCCGTCGCTCCCAACTGATCGCCCTGCTCTGCAAGACGAACCCCACGGCCACCCCGGCGCACCGGGGCATCAGCATCCTGCTGGTCGAGCACGGGCCGGGGCCGACGGTCTCGCGCGACCTGCCGAAGCTCGGCTACAAGGGGGTTGAGTCCTGCGAACTCGTCTTCGACGACTGCGCCGTTCCCGCCACCGCGCTCCTGGGCGGCGTGGAGGGCCAAGGCTTCGCGCAGATGATGAAGGGCCTGGAGACGGGCCGTATCCAGGTCGCCTCCCGCGCCCTCGGTGTGGGCCGGGCCGCCCTGGAAGACGCACTGCGCTACGCACAGGAGCGGGAGAGCTTCGGCAAGCCGATCTGGCAGCACCAGTCGATCGGCAACTACCTGGCCGACATGGCCACCAAGCTGACGGCCGCCCGCCAACTCGTCCTGTACGCCGCCGAGCGTGCCGAGGCAGGACAGCGCTGCGACATGGAGGCGGGGATGGCGAAGCTGTTCGCGTCTGAGACCGCGATGGAGATCGCCCTCAACGCCGTCCGTTTGTACCAGCTGAACGGTCGCGGTATGCAGGATCCGCCACTGCTTCTGACCCCTCGCAGCGTCTTGCCCAGGCGCAGAGGTACATACGCACCACAACCCGCGTACGGCGCTCCAGGACGGCAGCCGCCCGGGCGAAGACGCGGGGCCACGCGCCCTCCTGCCACACAGCCCGCAACAGGATCTCGCGCATCGCCTGCACCTGCTCGTCCACGCGATGGCCGGCCGGGCGAGCGGTGTGCGCATCCGGTCATGTAGCCGGCAGGCGCGTCCTGTTGCTTTGCGCCAGATCTGCCCGGCGCGGCGGTGGGCCTCGGCGGGCCCTCGTGGTCGCGGCGCCGGTGTCCAAGGGCACTGGTGACGGGTGTTCTGTCCGCGTACGGTCCCTACGGAACCGGACCGTACGCCGGGTGTACGGGTGCCCGGCGCTCCTGCGGCCGGTCCGGTTTCCGGCCTCTCCCCCCGACTTGGTCTGCCGCTGTGCCGATGTCCGGCCTACGCTGCGGGCCGACCGGAAACGCAGGCCCCACGGGTGCCGTGTGGCCGTACCCGAAGAGGAGTTTCCATGGCTGCGCGCCTGCGCCGCACCACCGTCACGGTCGCACTGCTGGCCAGCATCGGCTCCGCCCTCGTCGGCGGCGCCGCGCCCGCTCCGGCCGTGTCCCCCGGCGACAGCAGTAGTCCGCTGCCCATCGCCTCGGCCGTGGACATGGTGGTGGACAGCGAGCACCGGCGCATCTTCATCAGCGATGCGCAGAACAGCATGATCCTGGTCACCGACTACGCGGGCCGAGCCCTGGGCACGATCCCCGATCTCCCCCAGGTGTGGGGCCTGGAACTCTCCGAGGACTCCGACACGGTGTACGCCGCCGTCAATCACGAAAGCGCCATCGTCGCGATCGACACCGAGACCTTCAGGGAGACCGCACGCCACCCCACTGGTGCGGACACCTTCCCCCAGTACCTGACGCGGACCGGCGACACCCTCTGGTTCGGCTACCACCTCAACTGGAAACCCGACATCGGCTGGCGGGCCGGTGTCGGCTCCATCGACCTCTCCGACGAGGCCGACCCCACTCCCCGGCTGGACCTGACGGGCCATGAAGGACCCTACGCCCCCCTTGTCGAAGCCTCCTCCGAGACCGGCACCCTGATCACCGTGAGCCGCGGCAAGACGCCCACCCGTGTCGGGGTATACCGCACGAAGGGCGGAACACTGCGCCCTCAGGCGTCCCGGACGATCGACGCCGGGCCCACGCGCGACGTCGCTCTCAGCCCCGACGGCGACCAGATCGTGCTCGCGAGCATGTTCCCGTACCACCACCAGGTACTCCGGACCTCGGACCTCACCGAGGAGCACGCGTACCCGACCGGCTACCGGCCCGTCGCGGTCGACATCGCCCCGGACGGTACCATCGCCGCGGGCGTGGACAGCCGGTCCGCACCGGACGTGTACGTGTTCCGGCCGGGGGCAGCCACCCCGACCCGGACATACGACTTCGGAAAAGCCGACACCTTCGGTGACAACAGGCTGGTGTTGCCCACCCTCGCCTGGACCCCGGACCGGCGCCGCCTGTTCACGGTCACGGGAGACGGACTCGGCAACCATCTCACGCTCCGCATCCTCATCGCCCCCACCCGCCCCGAGCCGGGAGCGCCGGGCACCGATGGTGACACACCTCTGAAGCGCCGCTGAGACGCCCGAAGGGCCGGCAGAGCTGCTTCTGTGCCCGGGTGGACCGGGCTCGGGTCAGGCGACGGTGACGTTCTCCGCCTGGGGGCCCTTCTGGCCGCCCTGCGTGATGTCGGAGTACCTCTGGACGACCGTCACCGGCCCTGCCGTGCGCGCGTGGCAGCCGGGAACTCTGCTGACTCCGTGGGCAGTGGACCGTGCTTTCGAGGAGGGCCGGGTGTGGGTGCGGCGCGGGCTGCCGGTTCCCGGGCCCGGTGGCCTCCTGTGGGGCAATCGGCACCGTACGTCCGGCACCCGGCAGCGTCGCGGCCCTGTCCAGGGATCAAGCACGCGTGTATCGGTGGAAGTGAATTTGTGTTTTGATTCGATGGAGGTCGTTGGCATAGTCGGGCCGACGCGGGGGACGTGAGTCTGGAGCAGTATGACCGGGAATGGGCACGGAGTCTCCACCGGAGCGCCCACCCGGAACGGGAGTACGCGAGAACGCGGGGGGCAGCCGGACGACCGGCGGGCCACGATCCAGTGGGTGGCGGCGGAGTTGTTCGCGGAACGCGGGTACGCGGCGACCGGAGTGGGGGATATCGCGGACCGGGTCGGCCTGTCGCCGGGGGTCATCTATCGGCATTTCAGCGGCAAGGACGATCTGCTGCGGAGCATCCTGGAGGGAGCACTGGCGGACTTCACCGCCGCGGCGACGCTCACCCCTGAGACCACGTCGGACACCGGTTCCGAGGCGGGGCCCCGGGGGATGGTGTTCCGGACCGTTGATCTCACCCTGTCCCAGTCGGCGTCGGTCGCCACGTACCTCAGAGAGTGGCAGTCGCTGTCCGAGGCGGCCAGGCATGGACTGCGCGCGGATGAGCGTCACTTGTCCCGGCTGTGGGAGACGGCTATCCGTGGTGCCCGCCCCACCGTCTCCCACGGGGACGCGATCAACCGCCAGCGGGCGGTCAACGGGGTACTCGGCTGGCTGGCACGGCGGCACGCCACGCTGCCGCAACCGCGCACGAAGGCACTGCTCATACGGTCGCTCCTGGCTCTCCTGCTCGCTCCGCCGGACCGTTCGCCCGCGCCTTCCGGCGGGCGTACGCGGCCGGAGCCGAGGTCTGCCCGTTCCCGGCGCAAGGAGATCCGGGACGCCGCCGCGTGCCTGTTCCGGCAGTACGGATACCACGGGGTGGGTATCGACCGGATCGGCAGGACGGCCGGCATCTCGGGACCCAGGGTCTACGCCACGTACGCCGGCAAGGCGGAGATCCTCGTCGACGTCTGCGACCACGCCGTGACACAGCTTGAGCTTGCCATCGGGAAGGCCCTGGAGGGGGCTCGCTCCCCGGAGGAGGCGCTGAACCTCGCGACACGGGCCTACGTCACGGCCGCGTTCGCCGAGCCCGACGCCGTCGCTGTCGCCGCCCGTGAGGGCGAGGCGCTGCCCGACGGCGACCGGCTCCGCATGGCGGACCGCCGGGACGCCGTCCATGAGGGGCGCGGCGCGGTACTCGCTCAGGTGCGCACGGACCTGGACGAGCACGAGGCACGCACGCTGGTCGCTGGGGCCGACGCGGCCGTACAGGAGATGGCGCTGGTACGCGGCAGCCGCTCCCGGGTCGCCGCGGCCACGGATCTCGTCCTGAGGTTCATGCTCTCC
>NZ_JBSGUP010000314.1:0-9365 GCF_053607985.1 Streptomyces sp. NPDC055078 | reverse complement strand
CGCCGTCCCGGTGCTTCCGCGCACCGGACGGCGGGCCGTTCGGACATTTTCCTGTCGGGTGGGGTTCAGTTGCCTCGGACCGGAGCATCCTGGTTCCCACTCGGTCACGCCACACCTTGGGGGACATTCATGTGGCACCCGCACCGCACCGCTCACAGCACCCGCACGCGTACCGGCACCCGCACGCGTACCCGAAACCGAACCCCGATCCGCACCCACACCACCCGCACCACCCGCACTGCGGGACCCGCGCGCAGCCGTACCGGCATCCGCAGCCGTATCCGCAGCCGCTTCCATCTCCGTGACCTCGCCGTGCTCGCGGCGGCCGGTGTGCTGAGCGCCACCGCCGCGCTCGCCTTCGCCCCGCCCGCCGCGGCCGAGCCTGCCACCCCGGTCGCGTATCCGGCGGGCGCGACCGCGACACGGCACTCCGGGCTCGCGTTCGACACCTGCACCGCGCCCACACTGGCGGCGATGCGGGCGTGGACCGCCTCCCCGTACCGCGCCGTCGGTGTGTACATCGGCGGCGTCAACCGCACCTGTGCCCAGCCGCAGCTCACCCCGTCGTGGGTCGCGTCCGTGGCCGCGCTGAAGTGGCGGCTGCTGCCCATCTACAAGGGGCTGCAACCGCCCTGTGGCGCCCGGCCGACCGATGCCAAGATCAGCCTGGTCCCGGCGACGGCCAGGTCCCAGGGCGTCACGGCGGCGCGGGACGTCATCGCCCAGGCCAAGGCGCTGGGCATGCAGCCGGGCAGCGCGTTCTACAACGACATCGAGCACTACACCCAGACGGACACCGCCTGCCGTACCGCCGTCCTCTCCTACGTCTCGTCCTGGACGAAGGAGCTGCACCGGCTCGGCTATGTGTCGGGCGTGTACATGAACCTCAACCTCGGTGCGAAGCAGCTCTCGGACGTGTACACCTCCACCGCCTACGCCCGCCCCGACGCACTGTGGATCGCGCGGTACGACAGCGTCGACTCCCTCAAGGGCTGGGCCAATATCGCCGACTCCAAGTGGGCGGTGCACCAGCGGGCCAAGCAGTTCAAGGGGACGCACAACGAGACCTATGGCGGTGTCACCATCAGCATCGACACCAACCGCCTCGACGCGCCCGTCGCGACCCTCGCGTACACCTACGCGGTGACGAGCACGACCCCGCTCAACGCGCGCACCGGCCCCGCCACGACCTACCCCACCGCCAAGACGTATGCGCCACGGGCCGCGCTGCGGGTGGTGTGCCAGACGCCCGGGACCAAGGTCGGCACCACCTCCGTGTGGAACAAGCTGTCCGACGGCAGCTATGTCACCGACCGCTATGTGAACACCCCGTCCACCACGGGCTACAGCGCCCCGCTGCCGCGCTGCACCTACCCGTACCAGACGACCGCGACCGGCGGTCTCGCCGAACGGACCGGGCCCGGGGCCGCGTACCCGGCGCAGGGCACCTCGCCCAACGGCTCCCTGGCCTGGGTGTACTGCCAGCGGTCCGGTACGCAGACCGGCACGACCAAGATCTGGGACCGGCTGGAGAACGGCCGCTATGTGACGGACTACTACGTGGCCAACGCCAGCAACACCACCTACAGCAAACCGGTCCCGCGCTGCTGACCCCGGAGCCTCCCGGGACAGGGCTCAGGGGTCCGGGCTTCCGGGGCGCCGACCGGGCTCATAGGTCCGGGCTTCAGCGCCGACAGGGCTCAGGCGTCCGGGCTTCCGGGGCGCCGACCGGGCTCAGGGCGCCCAGACCGGCCGTACGACATCGCCCACGGCGAGCGTGCCGCCCCGTACGACGGCGGCCTTCATCCCGAAGCTGACCTTGTTCTCGTACGCGGGCTCACGGCGGTACCCGGCGAGCGTACGGATCGGTTCCGGGCCGGCCCGCAGCCCGGTGGCCTGGTCGACCATCGGGACCGCGCACCGCGTCGCGCGTACCGCGTAGGCGAGCTGTGCGGTTCCGATCTCCAGTCGGCGCATGGCGTCCTCGGCGTGCGGTTCGGCGCAGCCGCCGAGGACGATATTGGGGCGGAAGCGGTCCATCGGCACCGGCCGCGCGCCCCGTGCCTCGATCCGGGCGTTCAGCCCGTCCAGCGATGCCTGCGAGGCGATGAGCAGAGCGTGCGCGTCGGCGAAGGCGACCTTGCCGGGCGTCTCGCCGCCCGCGTCCCGGTCGAAGTCCGCGGGCACCCGCACCAGCCGGGACTTCATCCCCAGCACCTCGGAGAACCAGTCGGCGGCGATGTCCCCCTGATCGACGCCCTCCCCGATGGGCCGCCCGAACATGGAGACCGGCAGCCGCTCGCCGTCCGGTTCGACCTCGACCAGGAGGTCCCCGACCCCGTCGGCGGCCAGCCGCAGTCCGGCGCCCCCATCGGTGATCCCGGGCCGTACGGCGGCCATCGCGGGCAGGGTCCGCTGACTGCGGAAGGCCCCGTCGACGGCGTCGACCACCATGAACGTACGGTCGTGTGCCAGACCGGTGTCACCGACGCGGGCGGACCCGGTATCCGTACCGGCGCACCCCTTCACGGGGTAGTACGTGAGCCGCCGTACGGTGACGGGGGCCGATGGCTGGGCGGGCATGCCTCAGACGCTAACCGCTCACTGCACTAGTTGCAACACGCAATTGCACTAATACAAATAGCGGGCCGGGGGCGGCTTCCGGTGCGGTGGTCCGGCCGCTCAGTGCGCGATGCCGTCGATCAGATCGCGTGCCCCCTGCCGCAGCAGCGCCACCGCCACCGAGGTCCCCAGCGTCGCCGGATCGAGCGGACCGGCCCATTCGTGCGCGTTCAGGACCTGCTTGCCGTCCGGGGTGAAGACCCTGGCGCGCAGTGAGAGATCCCCGCCGCGCTCGGCTCGGGCGTACCCGGCGATCGGCGAGTTGCAGTGCCCCTGGAGCACATGCAGGAACATCCGCTCCGCCGTCGCCTCCCGGAACGCCGCCGGGTCACCGAGACCGCTCACGGTGTCGATCGTGCCGTGGTCGTCCTGACGGCACTGGAGGGCGAGAATCCCGGCGCCGATCGGCGGGCACATCGTCTCGACCGACAGTACCTCGCTGATCACCTCGGTGCGCCCGATCCGCTCCAGACCCGCCACCGCGAGCAGCAGCGCGTCCGCTTCCCCGGCCGCCAGTTTCTCCAGCCGGCGGTTGGCGTTCCCGCGCATCGGCACACACTCCAGGTGCGGATGCGAGGCGGCGAGCTGCGCGATCCGCCGTACGGATGAGGTCCCGACCCGGGTGCCGGCGGGCAGTTCGTCCAGAGTGAGACCCTCAGGGTGGATCAGGGCGTCCCGGATGTCGTCCCGCGCGAGAAACGCGGCGAAGGTCGTCCCGGCCGGCAGCGGCCGGTCGGCGGGCACGTCCTTGACGCAGTGCACCGCCAGTTCCGCCTCCCCGGCGAGCAGGGCGGCGTCCACCTCCTTGGTGAACGCGCCCTTCCCGCCGAGCTTGGCGAGATCCCCCATCCAGCGGTCCCCGGAGGTGGTGACCGGCACGACCTCCGTCCGGATACCGGGGTGCAGGGCACTCAACTCCGCACGGACACGCTCGACTTGGGCGAGCGCCATGGGGGAGGAGCGGGAGACGATACGGATCAGCTCGGGCACAGACATGCGGAACACCCTAGGGCGTCGGGCGCCCTGGTCATTTCATCTTGGCCCAAAGGTGTTTCGCCTCACGGTCGCGGGGGTAACCGGACCGGCCCATCCCCCTCGGGCTCCCGCCGGTCAGCCGCCCAGCAGGAAGCGCAGCCCGTCGGCGAACGTCCGGCGCCAGCCCGCCTCTTCATGTCCGCCGGGGAACTCGTCGTACCCGATGTCGTACCCCTTGGCGATCAGCACATCGCGCAGATGCCGGCTGGTGCTGAGCATGGTGATACCGCCCGGCAGCGGCTGGGTCTCCAGGGTCCCGGCGCCGATCCAGAACCGGAGGGGACGCGGCGGCTCGGCGGCGAGCTGCCGGGTGAGCCAGCCGGGTTCGTCGTCAGGGCCCATGGAGTACGGGCCGTTACCGTCGCCGAGGAACTCCTTCATGCCCCACCAGTACGAACCGGACAGCGCCAGCACACTGCCGAACAGCTCCGGCCTGCTGTGGGCCAGCCACGTGGAACCCAGCCCGCCGTAGCTGACACCCGCGACGACCGTACGGGCCGGGTCCGCGCCGGCCCCGTAAGCGGAACGCATCCAGGGCAGCAGTTCGTCACCGTACTGCCGGACGAGATCGGGGTTGCAGCACATCTCCGTCATGCGCGACATGGCGTCCTTGTTCCGTACGAAGACGGCGACGGTGGGCGGGATGGCCCCGGCCTCGATGAGATTGTCGAGAATGACGGGGTAGTGGTCCACGTGGAGTTCGCCGTCGAGCAGCATCACCAGCGGATAGCCGCCCCGGTCCGGCTCGTACCCGTGGGGTGTGTAGACGGTCATGGTCCGCTCGTCACCGAACACCGCCGACGCCACCCGGTGGTCCGTGAGGGTGCCCGGGGTGCGGCTGGGACCGAACCAGGTTTCGGCCGCCGCGCCTGGCAGGGTGAGGACGGACATGTGGGTGACCTGTTCGGAGGCGGGGTTCATGGAGCTCCACCACGAGACCATGCGATCGGGGTTGAACGGGTCGGAGTGCGACGTGCGTTCTATCTCCAGCATCATGTCGACGTATCCGCCCGCCTGCGAGAGCTCCATGATCTCGCCCACCGATTTCAGGGTGTACTGGTTGTCGACCGCGAAGTAGTACGCGACCGAGAGCCGGTCGTCCTTGACCCGGACGGACAGCCGCCACACGTCCGTACCGGCGATCCGCTCCATCGAGGTGGCCCGGGCTTCGTCGTCAATGGTGAGCTGCGAGGCGACCTCGATGTGCTCGGCCGATGCGATGTGGACGAAGGTGACGAGACAGCCGCCGCCCGGGAGCGGTTCGACCAGCGGTCCGCCCGCTTCGCGGAGCGCGTCCTCCAGTGCGCCCTGCGCCCCCTCTTCACCTGCGGCGATGGCGTCGAGGAGCGTGGCGGCCCGGCTGCTGGTCGGTACTGAGGTGTCCACAGTCATGGAAGTCTCCTTGTGCCGGTGCGATGCCGGGGTGTCGGTGCGATGCCGGGAGTTCCGGCCTTGCGGGGTACTGCTGCTGGGGCTGCGGTACGGGCTCTGACGGCCACGGGCCGCGACGCGTACGGGGCGAGCCGTGACGCGTACGGGGCGGGCCGTGACGCGTACGGGGCGGGCCGTGACGCGTACGGGCCGGTCAGGCCGGGACCGAGGGCGCCCGGTCGGTGGAGCCGGGGGCGGCCGGGGCGGCCGTGCCACGCCCCGGCATGGCCCGGACGAAGAGGGCGGCGGCAGCGGTGATGGCCGCCGCGACGAGGTAGCTGTTGGTGTAGCCGGCCTCGGTGGGCATGGGCACGGGCGACCCCTCGGCGGAGCGGGAGACGATCGCCGCCGAGATCTGGAGGCCGAGGGAGAGGCCGACCGCACGGGCGACGGTGTTCAGCCCGGTCGCGGCCCCGGTGTCCTCGGCCGGGACGGAGTCGAAGATTCCGTTGTAGACAGCCGTGGACCCGGCACTCACTCCGATGCCGAGGAGTACGAAGAGCAGGATCAACTGCCAGGGCTCGCTGTGCAGGAAGGCTCCGAACAGCGAGCTGCCCGCGGCGATCGCGAGTCCCCCGACCAGCACTGCCCGGCTGCCGGCACGGCGGCAGGCCATCCCGGCCAGAGGGCCGATGACAGCGGCGACGACGGCGCCGGGAAGCAGATAGAGACCGACGTCGGAGGCCGTCCCGCCCAGCCCAAAACCGGTCTCCTTCGGCATGACGGTGAGTTGGGGAATCGCTATGAAGGCGGCCGCGTACCCCATGATGAGCACGACGGCGACCAGGGTGGCGCTGATCATGACCGGGTTGGTGAGCATCGTGACATCGATCAGCGGGTCGGCCGTCCGGCGTTCGACCAGGACCCAGACCGCCCCGAGGACCAGGGTGGCGGCGAGGAGCCCCAGGACCAGCGGGGACGTCCAGCCCTCACTGGGCAGTTCGGTCAGCGCGAGCATCAGGGAGAACAGGGTGGCGGCGAGCAGAACGGCCCCGGCCCAGTCGATCCGTCCGGGGGCCGTGGCGGACAGCGGGCGGGATCCCGGAATCGCCCAGGCGGAGAGGAGGGAGATCACGATGATGAGGACGGCGGGCAGGGCGAACATCCACCGCCAGGACAGGTTCTCGGCGATCGGCCCGGCCAGCACCACTCCGGTGCCGCCGCCGAGGGTGAACAACCCCGCGATGAAGCCGACGGCGACGGTCCGCTTCTCCGAGGCGAATCGTTCCCGCAGGAGGACGAAGCCCAGCGGCAGGAAGGCCACGCCGACGCCCTGGAGCGCCTGCCCGGCGACCAGCAGCGGGAAGGAGCCGGTCAGCGCGGAGACGGCGGCTCCGCCGACGACAAGCGCCGAGACCCCCAGCAGCAGGGGGCGGCCGCCGTAGCGGTCGGCGAGGGAGCCCACGATCGGGGTGGTCAGTGCTCCGGTGATGACCAGGGTGCTGGGAATCAGCGCCGCCTGGGCGGGCGTGAGCGACAGATCGGCCCCGATCAGCGGCAGTACGGGGATGGTCATGCTCTCCACCGCGCCGATGACGAGCGTGAGCAGCCCGATCAGACCGATGACCACACGGTCGGAGCGTCTGGATGTGACCTTGGAGGTCGAGGATCTCTCGGACATGGGTCCTCCGGTATGGGGAGTGAGGGTACGAGCGGCGTGGGTGGTTCCGCTCGGGGAGCCGGGGCAGGGTGTCCCCGGTGTCACGGACAGCGCGAACCGCCGGGTTCCGGACGGGTTCGGCGTTTCCGACGGGGTGCTACGGGGTGCTGCGGGGTGCTGCGGACGGCCGGTGCGGGGTCCGTGGCGGGGTTCCGCGGACGCGGGGCCAGGACGGGGCATGCCGGGCGGTACGGCGTCGGCGCGCAGGTGAAATCGGCGCCGTGTTCACGGAAACGGTTCAGGCGGCGTTGATCCAGTCGGTGATCAGTTCATCGAGGACGGTGAGTGACACGGCGCTGTGCCCGATGACCTCGTGGTGGAAGTCCTTGATGTCGAAGCGGTCGCCGAGCGCGGTGCGGGCACGTTCGCGCTGGGCGAGGATCTCGCGGCGGCCGATCATGTAGGCGGTGGCCTGGCCGGGGAAGACGATGTAGCGGTCGATCTCGTTGCGGACGTTGGCCTCGGTGGTCGCGGTGTTCTCCCGCATGTACGTGACGGCCTTCTCTCGCGACCAGCCGAGGTGGTGCAACCCGGTGTCCACCACGAGCCGGCAGGCCCGGACGGCATCCAGCGACAGCATCCCGAACCGGGCGAGGTCGGAGCTGTACAGCCCCATCTCGTCGGCGAGGCGCTCCGTGTAGAGCCCCCACCCCTCCAGATGCGCCGTCATCTGCACTGCCGACTTCCGGCGGAACTCGGGCAGCCCGGTCAGGGTCTGGGCCAGGGCGATCTGCAAGTGGTGACCCGGGATGCTCTCGTGGAAGGCCAGTGCCTCGTACTCGTACCGGAACCGGGTCCCGGGGTTGATCGTGTTGATCCAGTGCGTGCCCGGCAGACCGTCAGGACCCGGTGGCTGGTAGTACGCCAGCGGCGCGGTCTCCGCCTCCAGTGCATCGATCTCCCGTGTCACACACCCGGCGATCTCATACGCACGGAACCAGCCGGGCACCGCCCGTTCGGCCCGCGCCAGCGCCTCGTCCACCAGCGCGACGATCTCTTCCGAGCGGTGGAACCGCAGCGACGGATCCTTCCGCAGCGCCGCCAGCGCCGCATCCGCACCACGGGTGCCGAGCACCTTCGAGCCCAGCTCCGCGAACTCCTCCCGCAGCGCGGCGACCGTCTCAAGACCGATCCGGTGGATCTCCTCCGGGCCCAGTCCGGGCCGGGTGTGGCGCGCGACCGCGTCCGCGTACCCCTCCACACCACCGGGCACATGACACACCCCCGCCCGGTCATCGGGCCGGGCGTGTGCGAGGAGCCCCTCCGCGAGACCGTCCCGGTAGCGGGCCACCGCCGGACGCACCAGATCCCGCACGATCATCCGCGCCCGCTCCGCCTCCGGCATCCCTGCCAGCGGCCGCACCAGCGCATCACCCTCCAGGGACCCGGCCAGATAGCCCTCCAGCTGCGCCACCGCACTGTCCACACCACTGCGCAGCGGCCACCGCCCCTCACCCGCGGCCGAGAGATGCCGCTTCAGCGACGCGTCGAAGAACCCGGGCAGCGCGGCCAGCCGCTCAAGAAAGTCCGGCGCGCTCTCCCCGTCCACACGGGTCATCGCCACGGCCCGGAACACCCGGCTCTGCGCCGACGTCAGGCTCGCGGACACCGCGAAGGCGTCCAGCCCGTGCTCGATCTCGCTCGCACCGTTCGCGAGGAGACTGCCCAGCACACCATGGGTGATCCGGTCCTCACCGGTCAGTTCCCCGCGGGGCACGGCGGCCAGCCGAACCCCCAGCGCGCCCAGCGCCGACCGGTGCTCATCGGCCGCCTCCCGCGACGGGTCCGGGACCCGGTGGGCATGGCCCGCGACCCCCAGCAGCGTCGCGGTGAACGGGTCGTACGCCATCTCCCCGGCGAAATACTCCTCAGCCAGACCCTCAAGATCCACTCGATGCTGCTGCTGCGTCATGGCCACTCCCGCTGTCCGACCGTGCGATGCGGCGAGTATTCGAGAGTGAGGATCGTTTAGTCAAGAGAAAATGTCATTCAATCTAAAATGAGCATCACTCGTTGGTAGGCTCGCGCCATGGCTGAAGGTGACCAGAACACTCAGACGGAACGGGAGTTCGCCGACGCGCTCGCCGAGCAGTTGAGCTCCCAGATGCCACGGATGGCGGGCCGGATACTCGGCGCGCTGGTGATCACCGATGAGCCGTATCTGTCGAGCAAGGACCTCGGCAGCCGACTCGGCGCCAGCTCGGCCACGATCTCCACCATGGGCCGTCTCCTGATCAGCGTCGGCCTCGTCCGGCGCACCGTCTCTCCCGAGTCCCGCCGTGACCTCTTCACCCTGGCCGACAACCCGTGGGTCGGTGGTTACCGCAACGGCGAGCGCTACATCCGCGCCATCGTCGACCTCGTCGACCAGCACCTCACCGACCCCGACCTCGCCGACACCTCCCGGGCCAAGCTCCGCGAGATGCGGAACATGTACGCCTTCCTCTGGGCCGAGGTCCCCCAGATCGTGACCCGCTACGAAGAGTGGAACGCCACCCACGGCCCGGACGCGATCTTCCACCCGCCCCACGACACGGACGAGACGCAGGGAGACCCCGCCGGGACGTAGCACCACTCCGCGCCCCCGCGCAGCACTGCCCGCCGCACAGCGATGAGG
>NZ_JBSGUP010000313.1:0-9412 GCF_053607985.1 Streptomyces sp. NPDC055078 | reverse complement strand
GCTCTCCGTCGAATCGCTCGTCCTGCCCATCGAGCCCTATCTCTTCACCGACCGCCAGGTGGCACGGCTGCTGCGGGCGAGGGGAGTCCTCACGGCGGCCTGCATGCGGCGCTTCGGACACGCCTGGCCCGCCCCCTCCCGTGCGGCCCCGGAGACGGGGACGCTCAACCCGGCCAACACGGCACACCGCTACGGCCTGACCGACGAGTCGGCCGCCGCCCGCCACGGCTACCGCCCGCCGCCCGGCACGGCCGCACCGCCGCGGAAGAAAGAGGACCCGGGCCCGCGCCCGGGACCGGGGCAGATGCTCGTCCTGACCGGCACGGCGGCTGACGGGACACCCGCGCGCAGGGACGGGCGCGGGCGGGCGGTCCCGGCCGGGGGGTGTCTGGGAGAGGCAACCGAGGCGCTGTCGGGCGACCCCGAGAAGATCGGGAACCGGGAGCTGGTCGGCGCCGTCAACATCGGCAGCTACCAGGACTCACGGCGCGACCCCCGGGTGGTGGCCGTCTTCCGTGCCTGGTCGCGCTGTATGCAGCGGTACGGCTACGACTACGCCGACCCCGCACAGCCACCCGGCAAGGCCCCGGAGTTCGCCGGGCCCACCGCGAGCCCGGCCGAGATCGCCCTCGCCCTCAGGGACGTGGCCTGCAAACGGGAGACCAATGTGGTCGGCGTCTGGTCGTCGGTGGACGCCGCCTACCAGCGACGGGCGATGGGGGAGAAGCGCCAGGAGCTGGCCGGGGTCGAGCGGGACATCCGCACCCAGCTCGCCAACGCCGACCGGGTGCTGACGGAACACTGACCGGGAGCACCTCGGAACAGTTCTCAGGAACACTCCGGAACCCTGATCAGGGATGCCCCGGGCCGTCGCGGGGGCGCCCCGGGGCCTCAGAGCGCTCCCCTGCGCCGCTCCCGGGTCAGCAGATAGCCGAGGTAGGCGCCGCCGATCGCCATCGTGTAGATACCGACCGGCAGATTCTCGAACAGCGGCAGCTGCTGGGCACAGAGATCGGCGAGTACGAGCAGCAGCCCGCCGGTCAGCGCGGCCAGCAGCAGATGCGGGCCGGCCACCCTCGTGATCCGCTTGGCGATCTGCGGGGCGGTCAGCGCGATGAACGCGATGGGACCGGCGACGCTCACCGCCCCGGCCGAGAGCACGATGGCCAGGACGACGGCGGAGGTCTTGGTGTTGCGCGGCTCGGACCCCAGCCCCTGGGCGATGTCGTCGCCCATCTCGCCGATCCCCAGCCGCCGGGCGATCAGCGCGGTGAGCGGGGCGACGACGAGCAGCACCAGCCAGATGAACCGCGCGTCGTCCCAGGACCGGGCCGCCAGACTGCCATTGATATATGCGGTGAGAACGGAAGCTTTGTCGCGTTCCATGGAATAGACGACATATTGCGTCACCGCCGTACAGATCGCGGCGACCCCGATACCCGCGACCACGAGCCGGGCGGGATTGCGGAACCCGGTCCCCGTCGACACATAGACCAGCGCCATGGCGAGCACCCCGCCGGCGAGCGCACCGGCGGCCACCGGCACCGTCCCCGGGAACATCAGCGCGGCGAACGCGGCGCCCGCGCCCGCTCCCGCGCCGAGCCCGATCACATCCGGGCTGCCGAGGGGGTTGCGGGTGGCCGACTGGAACAGCGCCCCCGACAGGCCCAGCACACAGCCCGTGCCCAGTGCGACGACGAGACGGGGACCGCGCAGCCGCTCCAGGACGAACGCGTTCTTGCCCCGAGCCCCGCCCGAGAGCGCCTCACCGAGTTCGGCGAGCGGAATACCGAGCCGCCCCAGCGACAGGGTGGCGACGGCGGCCACGGCGGTGAGGACCAGCAGGGCGAGCGCGGTGAGGACGGACACCCGACGGACGGGTACGGCGACGGTCCGCCCGAGCGTGAGGAACCCCTTCGGCGAGGAGCCCCGTACCGCCGGCCGCTTTCCGGTACGCGGAACGGCCCGGTCCGGCGTCATGTGTTGCCCCTCATCCTGCGTACCGCGATGAGCAGGGCGGGAGCGCCGACGAAAGCGGTCACGACCCCCACCATCAGCTCCTGGGGGCGCATGACGACGCGCCCCACGACATCCGCCGCCAGCAGCAGCGCCGGTCCGACGATCGCCGAGACCCCGATCTGCCAGCGGAAATCGACCCCGACGACCGCACGCACCACATGCGGAACGGCCAGTCCGACAAACGCGATCGGGCCGACCGCCGCCGTCGCCGCGGCACTCAGCAGCGTGGCCGCGAACAGTCCGCCCGTACGCACCAGCCAGGGGTTCGCCCCGAGGGAGGCCGCCGCCGCGTCGCCGAGCGCGACCGCGTTCAGGCCGCGGCCGAGCACCAGGGCGAGGACGAGCCCCACAGCGGCGAACGGCAGCATCGCCAGGAAGACATCGAAGTCCCGGCCGCCGAGCGCGCCCACCACCCAGTACCGGTAGCTGTCGAACACCTGGGGCCTGGTGAGGGTCACCGCCTGGATGAACGCCATCAGCACCGCGGAGAGCACCGCGCCCGCGAGGACCAGCCGCACCTGGCTTCTGCTCGACCCCATGGATCCGATGACCTGGACGACGACTCCGGCGATCATCGCACCGGGCAGCGCCCACCACATGGTGGCCGTACTGCCCGTGACCCCCAGGAACGCGGTCGCCGTCACAATGCTCGCCGCGGCGCCCGCGTTGATCCCCAGCAGCCCGGGGTCGGCGAGATGGTTGCGGGAGACGCCCTGCATCAGGGTGCCCGCGACCGCCAGACAGAGCCCGGCCAGCACGCCGAGCGCGGTCCGCGGATAGCGGCTCTCGATGATCGTCGTGAGCTGGGCGTCGGCCGAGCCGGCGAGCACCTCGACCACATCGCCGAACGAGGTGGTCCGGCTGCCGAACATGACGCTCGCGAAGAGAGCGAGCGCGAGGGCACCCAGCGCGAGCAGCAGTCCGTACGCCCGCCGGGCAGTGCCCTTGCGCGGGGCGCTGCCCGGCGGTACGCGGGTGGCAGTGGCCATCGGGCGGCCGGACCTACTTGCCGGCGGCGGCGACGGCCTTGTCGATCAGCGGCAGATACCGGTCGATCGTCCACGGCACGGTCAGCGGGTTGATGATCGACGAAGCGGTGACGAAGGAGTTGCTGTCGCCGACCACCACGGCACCCTTCCTGACCGCCGGGATGCTGCCGTACAGCGGCTGCGCCTCGACCTCCTTGCGGTTCTTCTCGTCGCTGTAGAACGTGAAGATCAGGTCACTGTCCTTGAGCTTCTCGGCGTTCTCCAGACCGATGAGCGCCGAGTCGGTGCCCTTGGTCTCCTTGAAGCCGTTCACCACCGGGTCGACGGTGAGACCGAGCGAGGAGACCATCTCGACCCGCTGTTCCTCGGGCTTGAAGACGCCGAGCGTGCCGGGGCCGGTGTTGTAGATGTAGGAGAACTTCACGTTCCGGTACTTCGGCCGGGTCTTGGCGGCGTCCGCGAGCTGCTGCTCGATCCGGGTGGTGAGCTTCTTCGCCTCGGCCGGCTTGCCCAGCGCCTTGGCGACGATGTCGATCTGCTGGTCCCAGTTGGTGCTCCACGGCAGATCGGGGTAGGCGACCGTGGGGGCGATGTCCTTGAGGATGTCGTACTGCTTCTGCGTGACGCCCGACCACGGCGCGAGGATCACATCCGGTTCCAGCTCGGTGATGGCCTCGATGTCGAGTTCCTCGCCGCCGTCGAACTGCTTGGGCAGCTTCTCGCCCGACTTGGTCACGGCCTCGTGGATCCACGGCAGATAGCCGGTCTTGTCACTGCCCCAGGCGTACTTCTCTACGCCCACCGGAGTATGGCCGAGCGCGATGGCCGTCTCGGCCGAACCCTGGCCCAGGGTCACGATCCGCTTGGGCTGCTCGGGGATCTCGGCGGTGCCGAGGGCGCTCTTGATCGACACCGGGAACGCCCCGCCGCCCTGGCCGGCCCCCTCGCTCTTCTTGTCACCGTCATCCGACGACGAGCAGCCGCCGATGGTGAGCACGGCGGCGGTGGCGGTTGCCGCGGCGGCGAGCGCACGACGACGCACGCGAGTGAACCCGAGCATGGATGTTCCTCAAGAGTTGGAGTGCAGGGCCGCCGATCCGGTGCCCGTCGGAAGGGATACCCCTCCCGTGATCCCGCCACGACGGGCACGGTGAACTGCGCACGATCGACTTAGGTGAGCCTAAGCTACATTTGGCGAAACGTTCAACCTGCTCCGGGGTCGTCTGTGACCGGGGGAGGTGTGCCGTCCGCCGCGCGGCCGTGGGCCGGGACCCGGTGACCCTGCGTCCCGGGGCTCAAGGGCTCGGGGCTCGGGGCTCGCGCGATCCTTCCGAATCCTTACGGGGGTGGTGACCGGGGGGCGAGGATTTCCGGTGTGCCGGGTGTGCCGGGTATGGCGGGAGCGAGTGAGTGAACCCGGGCCGCGCCCGGCACCGGAGGCCGTCCGATGGCGGATTCGGGTCGAGTGAGCACCTGACCCTGAGTCATCCACCCTGCTGGAGGCGGCGTATCCCCGCACTCCGGGCCGACCGCCCGTACGAATATGGCCGAAAGCCCACCCTATGGACAGGTGCCCGCTTCCTTGGCCTATGCCGGGTCCCGGCCCGTCCCTAGCATGGTCGTCTTCATGGCTGCTGTTTTCTACGGACGCGGGTGAGTGCGGGATGCAAGAAGAGTCGTGGCGCCCTGACGCCATCGACACCACGGTGCCCAGCGTGGCACGGATGTACGACTACTACCTGGGGGGCAGCGACAACTACGAGTCGGACCGTGTGGCGTCCGAGGAGCTGCTCAAGCAGGTCCCCAGCACCAAGGTGCTGGCGGTCAACAACCGCCGGTTCCTCCAGCGCGTGGTGCGCGTTCTGGCCACTGAGTACGGCATACGCCAGTTCGTCGACCACGGGTCGGGTCTGCCCACCCAGGACAATGTCCACCAGGTCGCCCAGGCCGTCGACCCCGAGTCCAGGGTGGTCTACGTCGACAACGACCCGATCGTGCTGGCGCACGGCCGGGCGCTGCTGGACGAGAACGACCGGACCGCGGTCATCCAGGCCGATATGCGGGACACCGAGGGCATCTTCTCTCATGCGGAGACGACCCGACTGATCGATTTCAGCCAACCCGTAGCCGCGCTCTTCGTGTCGGTCATGCACTGCATACCGGACGAGGACGACCCGGGCGCCCTGGTCCGGCGGGTCGCGGAGCGGCTGGTTCCGGGCAGCTTCCTCGTTGTCTGTCAACTCGTCAGCGACCGCCCGGATATCCGGAAGTTCGTCACCGACTTCATGGCCGAGGCGACCGGCGGCCACTGGGGCAGGGTGCGTGAGGAGCGCGAAGTCAGCGAGTACTTCAACGGCCTTCAGATCCTCGAACCGGGCCTGGTGGAGGTCTCCACCTGGCGCCCGGACAACGATCTGGCACCCGTCCAGCAGACGGACGAGTGGATCGAGTGGGGTGGCGTCGCCCGCCTCGGGTGACCGGTCCTGATCCCGCCAGGCGCCCGGCCCGGCGACGGCGCACCGCGAGGTGCCGGCCGGCCGGGCGCACGGCAACCGCCGAAGCATGTTTCCGCCGAAGAGCGTTTCTGAAGCGTGCCGAGCGGCCGGTGGTCGTCGCCGGGATCAGAAGGCGCTCAGCCGCTCCTGCAGCACCGTGAGCGACTCCGCGGGGGTGAGCGCACACGCGCCCAGCCGGTCCAGCATGTTCCGGTACTGCTCGACGGTCGCCGGCTTCTGGGTGAAGGTCGAGTCCGTCAGATGCTCGATGTACACGGCGTCCTTCAGGTCACCCAGCGCGAAGCGCAGATAGCTGACGCCCGTGCCGACGCCGACCGCGGCCGACACGTCCAGCGGGGCGATCTGCAGCGTGACCCGGGGGCGTGCCATCATCGTGACCAGGTGTTCGAGCTGCTCACGCATCACAGCGCGCCCGCCGACCGTCCGCATCAGAACGGACTCGTCGATCATCGCCCACAGATGCGGCGCGTCGGGGTGGTCGAGGTGGCGCTGCCGCTCCTGCCGCAGCTCGACCCGGCGCAGCGCCTCGTGCGACAGCACCTGGCCGGGTCCCGCCTGGATCACCGCACGGGTGTAAGCGGGGGTCTGGAGCAGGCCGGGCACATAGAACGGCTCATAGGTGCGGATACGTTCCGCCGCGCCTTCGAGGGAGACCAGCGGGGTGAAGAAGTCGGAGAGGACATCGCTGAAGGAACGCCACCAGTCGCTGCGGCGGGACTGGTCCACCAGCCGGAGGAACTCGGCGACGCGCTCCTCGCCGTCCACCCCGTAGAGTCCGAGCAGCGCGATGGCGTCCTCGCGCTTGCACCCATGGCGCCCCAGTTCGATTCGGCTGGTTTTCGACCGTGAGAAGCCGAGGCGGCCGTCGACGTCGGCAGGATCGAGCCCGGCGGCCACGCGCAGCTCGCGCAGTTTGCCGCCAAGGATCAACTTGAGCGCTGTGGGGTTCTTCTCCACCGCACCCAGAGGTCGGACGAACAACGACTCATTCGGGTCGGTTGCAGCCATGGGGGCGCTCCTGCGGACGCTCGGAAGGTGCCAGTATCCACCACCGGCCCGCCGCTGGGGTGGGACGGGGGTGCCCTAGGGCGATTTTCAGTCAAACACCGAGTCGAAGTCGCCACTTCGGGCGCCCGCCACGAACGCCGCTATCTCGTCGCGCGTATAGATCAGCGCCGGTCCCTGAGGGTCGCGGGAGTTGCGTATCGCCACGCTTCCGCCGGGCAGTTCCGCCAATTCCACACAGTTCCCAGTTGCATTGCTATGACTGCTCTTGGTCCATGTGACCGAGTTGAGTGCACTCGCCCGCATACCGTTGAAGAAACGCTCCACCGCAACAGCCCCTTGCCTCTTCGTACGTTCGTTCATGCCACCCTAGGGTCTCGTGAATGCAATCCCATCTGCAATCCCAGATGCAATTGCATTCTTGCGCGGTGCTCGACCATACTCGTCCACGGCGGCCAGTCCCGAGCGCCCGAGTCCGAATCCTCCAGGGGGACATGACCAGTGACGACCCATGTGTCAGCCTCATCGAGCACGAGCACCAGGCACGCTGTCCGGTTCCACGGTGCCGATCCTGGCGCGGTGCGGTCGCCCGGTCCGGCTGCCCCGGGCGAGCCGCCGTGGGGACCGGGTCAGGACGTCAGCCCCGGAGGCTTCGCCGCGTGCGGCCTCGACGGAAAGCTCCGCAACGCGCCCCAGGCGCGCCGGTTCGTCGCCGCCACCCTCGACGGGTGGGCGCTGCGCGGCATGGTCCCCGACGCGGGCCTGGTCGTCAGTGAACTGGTCACCAACGCGGTCCAGCACGCGCTGGTGCCGGGAGCGCCCGATGCCGGGGAGTACCCCGTCTGGCTCGGCATATTCCGGCAACCCGACGCTGTCGTCTGCGCGGTCACCGACCCCAGCTCCACCCCGCCCGAGCCGCGCGACGCCGCGGCCTGCGCGCAGGGCGGCCGGGGTCTCGCACTGATCAGCGCGCTGAGCCGGAGCTGGTCCTGGTCGCTGACGCCTCCTCGGGGGAAGACGGTCTGGGCGTCCCTGCCGCTTCAGTCGCCCCCCGGCTGATACGGCGTCACCGGCGCGTACGGCCTGAGCAGTCCGTACGACACCAGCGGTTCGTACGACATCAGCGGTCCGTACGGCGCGATCGGCCCCGGCGGACGCCCTTCGTCGCTGGGTGCTCCTCACTGTGAAGAATGCTTTCGCCGGTTCCGTCCCCCGGCTGGCCTGCCGGCCGTCCGGCGGGTGGTTCACGCCGTCCCGGGCCTCCTGAGCCCGATTCCGCGCGGGCGCGGTCACATGGGGCTGGACGAGGTGCGCTGCGCATGAGCGAGATGCACTGCGCGACGAGCACCCTCCGGGCGGCCTCCGCGTGATGGCCCAACCGCCAGTGACCCATCCTCCCTTGGCTGTCGTCGTGCGCCCGCCGGAGATTACGGGACAGCCCTTAGGGACCCTGTGGTGTCGGCGCCTCCAGCAGTCGTCGCACTGCTTCGTGCAGACTGCGGCGGCGGAGTTCGCGCGTACCGTCCTGGCCGCCGATCTCGCGGACCGCCGGTGACGCGATCGTCCAGGCGCCGACGAGGCCCAGGATGTAGGTGAGGATGTGGACGGCGGGCATCGCGGTGTCCAGGCGTCCCGTGCCCTGCGCTTCGGCGATCAGGTCCGTCTTCCTGCGGTAAGAAGTGAGTTCGACCTCGGATACGGCGGGCCGTTCCAGGTTGCGCCAGGTGAACAGGCGCATCAGTCCGGGTCGGTCCTCCAGATAGTCCAGCAGCCGGCCGCTGTAGCCGGGCAGGTCGTCGGCGTCGAAGGGCACGGTGTCGAGCATCGCCTCCACATTGCGCACGACGACCTCGTCGAACAGCCGTTCCTTGTCGCCGAAGTAGACATAGATCAGCCGCTTGTTGGCGGCGGCCTTCCCGGCGATGCGATCGACGCGGGCGCCCGCCAGGCCGTGTTCCTGGAACTCGTCGAACCCTGCGGCCAGCAGCCGCTCCTGTGTCGCACGAGACTGGCGCTGCTTGGTAGTCAGCGCAGGGGATTCGTTCATGCCCACATGTTACCTAACTGGCTAGATACCATCGAGCCCTATAGTCTCTAACCAGATAGATACCGAGACTGAAGGAGCGATGATGACATCCACCTGGTTCATCACCGGAACATCCAGCGGCTTCGGACGCCAGCTGACCGAGGTGCTGCTCGACCGAGGCGACCGGGTCGCCGCCACCCTGCGCGACCCCGCCCGGCTCGACGATCTCGCCGCGCGTCACGGCGACCGGCTGTGGCGCGCGGAGCTGGATGTCACCGACACCGCACGTCTGCGGGAGGTCGTCGACACCGCGTTCGCCGACCTCGGCCGCATCGATGTGGTGGTGTCCAACGCCGGTTACGGCGTCATCGGCCTGGCCGAGGAACTGTCCGACGAGCAGATCAGGCGTCAGTTGGACACCAATGTGATCGCCCCTGTCCAGCTCGCGCGCGCGGTCACGCCGCATCTGCGCGCGCAGGGCGGCGGCAATTTCCTGCAGATCTCCAGCATGGGCGCCCATGTCGCCTTCCCCGCCATGTCGCTCTATCACACCAGCAAGTGGGGCATCGAGGGCTTCTTCGAGGCGTACGCACTGGAGACCGAGCCGTTCGGCATCCACACCACGCTGATCGAACCGGGCATGGTCGCCACCGACTTCTACGGCTCGGCGGACGTCGCCCCCTCACGGCTGCCCGCCTACGCCGGCACCCAGGCCGCGGATTTCACCCACGGCAGGGGCGGCGTGCCCCTGGAAGCCATGCCCGGTGATCCGCGCAAGGTCGCCGAGGTCATCGTCCGTACAGGCGACCTCAAGGAACCGCCGCGGCGGCGGGTTCTGGGCTCGGATGCCTATCAGC
>NZ_JBSGUP010000312.1:0-9427 GCF_053607985.1 Streptomyces sp. NPDC055078 | reverse complement strand
CGGCGCACTCGGTGCACGGTAGCGGCGGAGCGTCAGCGCACCCGGCCGTACTTGACGCTCTTGCTCCAGATCTTGTCGAGCTTCACCCACGACCCCGTCTTGGGGGAGTGCCAGATCTTGCCCTTTCCGGCGTAGATGCCCACGTGGTAGACCCTGCCGCCGGAGCGGAAGAAGACCAGGTCCCCGACCTGACGCGCGGACGCCGAGACGCGCCGCGTCTTGTTGTACTGCTGCTGAGCGGTGCGTGGCAGTTTCTTGCCCGCCTTCTTGTACGAGTACAGCGTCAGCCCGGAGCAGTCGAAACGGGACGGGCCCACCGCGCCGTACCGGTAGGGCGAGCCCTTCTTCGACGCCGCCACCTTGAGTGCCTTGCCCGCGTGGGACGACGCGGCGTGTGCCTGGGACGTGCCACCCGGCACGATCAGCGAACCACCGACGGCGGCGAGGGTGAGGACCGATACGGCCCCCGCCCGGCTCATCAGAAACGGGACGTTCATCTGCGCACTCATGCGCAACCCTTCGTCAGCCGCCTGTGAAGGATGACCTGTCGGGTTCGGGCGGACGAAGGTGCCCTGCCGCATGGCGCGGCTTCACCCCAAGGGACGTCCGGACTGTCCGGATGCCCCGTACTGCTCGGGTCCTCCACTCCTGCCGAAGCACTCCTGTCGACCAGTCATCCGAAGCGGCGGCAGGATTCGGCGTCCGCTCGGACTGCCCCGCCGAGGTGACGGGGGCTTGTCGTCCCAGGGATCTTGACCCACGACCTGTCAGATTTCCGAGCGGAAACGGCGTTATGTGAGTTTTAACACCATTGGCCCGACCGGGTGGACATGGCCTCCGCGCGGGCGGGCGCTCGGCAGTTGAGCATGCCCGCACCTGCACCGGACTACGGCTGTCCGCTTGCCTCGTCGTCATGATGCGCAACTCGACCGTAGCCGCTAGCGGGATGTTGAGTACATCAAACGGGGTAGCACTCCTGATACCCGGATGGCGGTTGACACGATCCGAACGGTACGTCAGTGCACCTGGGGCGGCGGCACGGTCACCCGCCGCGCCCTGCGCTCCCCGTCGAGCACCCGCAGCGCCCTGGTGAGCGTCGCCGTATGCACCTCCCGCTCGCCGCGCTGGTGCATCAGCGTGAGGGCGTCCCGCAGGGCGGCGGCCCTGGCTGCCAGGGCCTGGGCCGCGCGGAGTGCGCCATAGGTCTCGGTGGCGCGGGAAGGATTGATCCGCCCCACCAGATCGACGACTTCGAGATAGCAGTCGATGAACTCGCCCTCGGCGCGGGTCAGCGCGGGCAGCGGTGGCAGTTCAGGGAGCGGCATCGGGCCGCCCCTCAGTGGGCGCCGGGCGCGGGGAGAGAGGTCTTGCGGTTCTGGATGATGTGGTCCACCAGTCCGTACCGCTTGGCGGCCTCGGCGTCGAGGAAGGTGTCGCGCTCCAGATCCGCCGAGATCCGTTCCGGTGTCCGGCCGGTGTGCCGGGCGAGCAGCCGGGTGAGCTGGGCGCGCAGCCGCAGCAGTTCGGCCGCCTGGATCTCCAGATCGGACGGCTGGCCCTGCACCGGCTCGTCGAACGCGGGCTCGCGGACCACGATCCGGGCGCCCGGCAGCGCCAGCCGCTTGCCAGGGGCGCCCGCGGCGAGCAGCAGTGCCGCGGTGGACGCGGCCTGGCCGAGACAGATCGTCTCCACATCGCAGGTGACCGTCTGCATCGTGTCGTAGATCGCGGACATGGCGCTGAGCGAGCCGCCGGGGGAGTTGATGTAGAGCGCGATGTCCCGGTCGGGGGCCGCGTGTTGCAGGTAGAGGAACTGGGCGATCACATCATTGGCCGCCGTGTCGTCGATGGGGGTCCCGAGAAGGACGATCCGCTCCTCCATGAGCTTGGAGTACGGGTCGAGGGTGCGGTTCCCCCAGGACGTGCGCTCGGTGAACTGGGGCAGGACGTAACGGGCATCGGGGCGGTCCATGACGTATCTCTCCTCTGGCTGGGCCTCACCGTAAAATGTACAGGACGTACAGAAGTTCGGCATGGGTAAGAGGGAGGCAGGGCCATGGCCGCGCTGTGGTGACCGGGCTGCCGGTGCATCACGAGTGCGTCACCAATGGAAGTCAGAGGTCACAGGCACGCCATGCGTCACATGGGACGAATCGGTACCGCTACGTTCAAGCGTTGACCAAACACCCTTGGGGGGATTCATGGCCTGGAATCAGCCATCGCCACAGCAGCCGCCGACACCGTGGGGACAGCCGTCGGCCCCGCCGCCGAGGGGACCCGGGTGGGCGCGAAAGCGCGTCATCATCCCCGCGGCCGTCGCCCTCTTCCTTGTCGGTATCGGTATCGGCTCCGCCGGGAGCGGCGGCGACGAGAAGACCGCCGCCGGCGGCAAACCCGCGCCGACGGTCACCGTCACCGCGAATCCGGCGGCCGGGGGCGGGGCGGACACCGCGCCCGCGCGGGAGAAGGCCAAGGACGGGCCCAAGTCCGCCGACAAGGACGCCAAGCGCGAGAACAAGCCCGAGGACAGGCCGAGGGACGAAGACAAGTCCAAGTCCGGCGAGGGGCGGAAGGGAGACGGCGGGGACGGCGGAACGCCGGCGGACGAGGGGGAGAAGGCACCCGTCCCCGATTTCGTCGGCATGGGCCTCCAAGCGGCCCAGGACAGGGCGCAGTCGAAGGGCTTCTACCGCCTCACCTCGCACGACAGCACGGGTGACGGCAGGATGCAGGTCCTCGACCGCAACTGGCGGGTCTGCACGCAGGACCCCCGGGCGGGCAGGACCGTCCCCACGGACACCGAACTGAACTTCGGCGCGGTGAAGGTCGAGGAGTCCTGCCCGTAGGGAGTAACCCCGTAGGGAGTAACGGTGAGTGGGGTCCTGCCCCTGGGGCGGGCCAGTGGAGTCCGGCCAGTGGAGTCCGGCCTCAGGGGAGTGCCGGTGATGGCAGTCCGGCCCCAGGGAGTGCCGGTCAAGGGCGCGTCGTCCGCCCGGAGGGCGTGCCGGGCCGACGGGACCGTGACGGCACGGCCTGGGGGAGCGCGCCGGGGGAGCGGCGGCCTGACGGCCCGGCCCGGCGGCGGATGGAACCTGCTGACCTGGCCCTTCGGCCGTCCCGCCGGCATCGGGTGGACCCGGGGAACGCCGATTAAGCTGGGGAGCATGGCCTACGAGATTCCGGTGACGCAAGCCCGCGCAGAGCTGGCGGAACTGATCAACCGTGTTGTCTACGGCGGAGAGCGCGTCGTCGTGACGCGGCACGGCAAGCCGCTCGTGGCGCTGGTGTCGGCCGCCGATCTGGAGCGGCTCGAACAGGGGCAGGAGGCGGCCGGGGAGCAGATCGTCAGCTCGGTTTCCGCGCTGGGGTCCGGCTCCCCCGCCCCCGCCGAGCGGGGGCGATTCGGTCTCACCGCCGAACACCGCCGCCCCGACGCCCACGGCTGACCCGCACGCCCCTGGCACGCGAGCGCCGACATCCGCGTGCAGGGGCAGGCAGGCAGGACAGGCAGCGGCAGGCAGGGACAGAAACGAGGCCATGCGCCCCCGTCCGCTACGGCAGGGACACATGGCCGGTCCAGAACCCCCGGCGGACCGAGGGGTGCGGAGGGTCAGCCGACCGCCGCCGGCGAGGCCGCCCGGTCGCCGGAGGCTGTCGTGGCCGCTGCCGGTGCGCGACGCCGTCCGGCCACGAGTACGGCGACCAGACCGAGCCCTGCCCACAGCGAGAGGGTGAGCAGTGCGCCGCCCGCGCCGTTCCCGTCGAAGTACGCCACCGAGCGGACCAGTTGGGTGCCCGCGCCGGGCGGCAGCCACTGGCCGATCAGGTCGGCGGGCGCGGGCAGCAGCTCGGGTGCGCTGGCGGCTCCCGAGAACGGGTTGCCCAGCAGCACCATCAGCAGCACGCCGAGCCCCAGTCCGCCCTGGCCGAGCAGGGCGCCGAGGCCGGCGACACCCGCCGCGACCGCGCCGACCGTCAGGGCGAGCGCCCCCGCCTCGGCCCACCAGGGCCCGTTCAGCACACCGAGCCAGCTGTCGGCGAGCGTGGTGGCGGTCAGCCCGACCAGGAGTGACGCACCGGCCAGGGTGGCCACGGCCCGTCCTCCGCGCAGCCCCAGCACGGTGATCAGCGCGCCGGTGGCCACTCCGGCCAGGGCCAGCGGCAGCACACTGGACGCCAGCGCGCCCCCGCGCGGGTCGCCCGGCGGCGTGGCCACCACATCGGTCACGGGCACCGGCCGGCCGGCCGGTGCGTACGCGGCGGCGGCCTCCCTCAGCAGCCCGGCGACCACGGGGCTCGCGGCGGTCGCGGTGAGCAGCCGCGGCCCCTCAGGGGTGACGACCATCGCTCCGTAGACATCGCGGTTCTCGATCGCGGTACGGGCCGCCGCCTCGTCCTCGTAGCGGTGGATGTCGAAAGCCCCCTTCCGCTGTTCGAGGCGCTGCTCGACCTGGGCGGCGGCGGCCGGGGGACCCGTGACCCCGATCGGCAGTTCGCGGGGCGCGACCCGGGCCGCCGGCCAGGCGAACGCCCAGAGGGCGAGCGCCACGAGGACCGGGACCAGCACGATCACCGCGACCATGCGGCGGGCGGGCGGAAGCCGGAGAGGAGCGGATGCGGCGGACATCGGGTTACCTCACCTTAAAGAGAAGGATCGTTCGTTTTGCTGGATCCAGCCTGCTCCCCGTTGCGCTTCCTTGTCAAGAATGAATGTTCGTTTTATCTTGTGGGCATGGCTCGCGTATCCCAGGAACACCTCGACGCCCGCCGCCGTCAGATCCTCGACGGCGCGGCCCGCTGCTTCGCCCGCAACGGCTTCCACGCCACATCGATGCAGGACATCCTGCGCGAGTCGGAGCTGTCGGCTGGTGCCGTCTACCGCTACTTCCGCAGCAAGGAGGATCTGGTCGAGGCCATCGCGGACGGGGCGTTCACCGGGCTTCGCACGGCCTTCGCGGAGGCCGCCCGGACGGTCCCGCCGCCCACGCCCGACGTTCTCGTCGGCCGGGTGCTGCGCAGAATGCTCCAGGAGCAGGTGCGGGGCGGGGACGAGCAGGCGTTCGCCCGGCTGGCCGTACAGGTGTGGACGGAGACGCTGCGCAACGAGCGGCTCGCCGCCACGCTCCGTGACGGGTACGCCGGTATGCGTCAGGCGTGGGCCGAGCTGGTCGACGCCTACCGCGCCAATGGGCTGATGGCCGATGATGCGCCGGCCGACCATGTCGCCCGCACGCTCATCGCCACCGCCCAGGGCTTTATCGTCCAGCAGGCGCTGTTCGGCGAGGTGCGGGTGGAGGTACTCGAAGACGGGCTGCGTGCGGTGATGTCCATGGGTACGCCCGCCGCCGACTGACGCGAGGCACCCTCGGACACCCCGTACCGGGCCGGGCTCTCCCGTACCCGGGCAGGGTCTCCCGAACCCGTACGGCTATCCCGTACGGCTCCCCCGTACGGGTTCTCTCGTACGGGAACTCTCATACGGGGGCGGGGTCTCCCGCACTCGACCGGGCTCCCCGGCTCTCCGGCTCCCGGGCCCTCCGGCTCCCCGGCTCTCCGGCTCTCCGGCGGGGGACGCTGGCCGCATGGCGCCACGCGCGCGGGTGCGCGCCGCCGGACTCCCGGGCGGACCCCCCTGACGAGACTCCCGCGCAGAACTCCCCCGGCGAGAAGGGACGTACGCCGCCATTCCGGTATGCACCGCTCAGCGGTACTTCACGCACCGGTTATTGGTTGGGTAAAGAACACCAGTACGACCTTTTCTGGCGCCCCCTCAGACGGAAGGATCCCCCGGGAACTCGACGACAGAAGGGGGAGTTCTCCGTGAGACGCACAGCAGTGCTCGGCTCGGCCGGCACTCTGATCGCGGGCACGCTCATAGCGGGCGCGATCGTGGCTCCGGCGGCCAACGCCGAGACCGGCCACAGCGGTTCGCCCGAGGCGCGAGGCGTCCAGGTGGCGGCCGAGCGGGCCGCCGGCAAGGGCATCGACTGGGCGGACTGTCCCGCCGACTGGGGAATCCCCCAACCGGTCCAGTGCGGCTGGGTGAGCGTTCCGCTCGACTACGCGCGGCCCCACGGCAAGCAGATCAGGCTCGCCGTCGACCGCATCGGCAACACCGGCACCCCGGCCGAACGCCAGGGCGCGCTGCTCTACAACCCGGGCGGCCCCGGCGGCTCGGGCCTGCGCTTCCCGACCCGGGTCACCGGCAAGAACCCGATCTGGGCGAACACCGCCAAGGCGTACGACTTCGTGGGCTTCGACCCGCGCGGAGTCGGGCACTCGACCCCGATCTCCTGCGCCGACCCGCAGGAGTTCGTGAAGGCGCCCAAGGCCGACCCGGTACCTGACTCCGAGGCCGACAAGCGCACCCAGCGCAAGCTCGCCGCCGAGTACGCGGACGGCTGCGCCGAGCGCAGCGGCTGGATGCTGCCGTACATGACCACCCCGAACACCGCCCGGGACCTGGATGTGATCCGCGCGGCCCTCGGTGAGCGGAAGCTCAACTTCCTTGGTGTCTCCTACGGCAGCTACCTCGGCGCCGTGTACGCGACCCTCTTCCCCGGCCATGTGCGCCGGATGGTCGTCGACAGCGTGGTCAACCCCTCGCGGGAGAAGATCTGGTACCAGGCCAATCTGGACCAGGACGTCGCCTTCCAGATGCGCTGGAACGACTGGACGGCCTGGGTCGCGAAGAACGACGCCGTCCTGCATCTCGGCGACACGCCCGAGAAGGTCGAACGGCAGTGGCAGAAGCTGCGCGCCACCGCCAAGCAGGCCCCGCTCGGCGGGGTCGTCGGCCCGGCCGAGCTGATCGGCTACTTCCAGGGCGCCCCCTACTACGACTCCTCCTGGGTGCCCGTCGCCCGCGCCTGGAGCAAGTATGTCGCCGGTGACCCGAAGCCGCTGATCGACGCCGCCGCGCCCGACCTCTCCGACACCGCGGGCAGTATCCGCTCGGAGAACGGCAACGCCGTGTACACGGCCGTCGAGTGCGCGGACGCGAAATGGCCCACCAACTGGCGGAAGTGGGACCGGGACAACACCCGGCTCCACCGGGACCACCCCTTCCTCACCTGGTCGAACGCCTGGATGAACCTGCCCTGCGCCACCTGGCCGTCCAGGCAGCACACCCCGGTGAACGTGAAGACGGGCAAGGGGCTGCCGGGCGTACTCATCGTCCAGGCCGAACGCGACGCCGCCACCCCGGTCGAAGGCGCCCATGAACTGCACAAGCGGCTCAAGGGTTCCCGGCTGATCATGGAGCGGGACGCCGGCTCGCACGGTGTGACCGGCATCGCCAACCCCTGTGTCAATCAGCGGGTGGACGCCTATCTGCTCCACGCCACGCTGGACAGCGGCGATGTGACGTGCGCCCCGCACGCCACGCCGCGGCCGTAACCCGCTCACCCGCGCCTGGGGTACGGCCCGGGACCCGTCCGGCCGACCGGGCCTGACGGGCCCCCGAGCGGGGGCGGCCTGCCGACGGCCGCCCCCGCCTCATCCTCGCGGGCGTTGCGCGCTCCTGCGCTCGTGCCGCGCCTCACTCCTAAGGGCCTCCCTCTGAGGGCGTCCCTCTGAGGGCGTCCCTCTGAGGGCGTCCCTCTGAGGGCGTCCCCCTGAGGGCGTCACCCTGAGGGCGTCACCCCTGAGGGCGTCCCGCGCCCTCACCCCTTGAGGCGCCCGGACTTCTTCGCCTGCTCCGCCTCCGCCTTGACCTCCGCCGCGTACCGGTCCACGTACTCCTGCCCGGACAGTTCGAGGATGGCGTACATGATCTCGTCGGTGACCGCGCGGATCGCCGCCTTCTGGTCCTCCAGACCGGAGTAGCGGGAGAAGTCCAGCGGCTCGCCGAACCGTACGGTGACGCGCTTGATCCGGGGCAGCACCTGGCCGGGCGGCTGGATCTCGAAGGTGCCCACCATCGCGCACGGGATCACCGGTACCCCGGCCCTGAGCGCCATCACCGCGACCCCGACCTTGCCCTTGTAGAGCCGCCCGTCGTGTGAGCGGGTCCCCTCCGGATAGATCCCGAGCAACTCGCCCTTGCTCAGCACCCCGAGCCCCTCCCGGATCGCCGCCCGGCCCGCCTCCTTGCCCGAGCGGTCGACCGGGATCTGCCCGGCGCTGCGGAAGAACGCGGCGGTCAGCCGCCCTTTCACCCCGGGCCCGGTGAAGTACTCCGCCTTCGCCAGGAACGTGATCCGGCGGCTGATGATCGCGGGCATCAGAAAGTGGTCGGAGAACGACAGATGGTTCCCCGCGACGATGGCCGCGCCGTCCTCGGGGATGTGGTCGAGCCCCTCGATCCGGGGCCGGAACACCAGGCGCAGCAGCGGTCCCAGGATCACGTACTTGAGCACGTAGTAGAACACGCGGAACTCCTCACTCTGCCGGATCGGCTCAGTCGCCGCGTTCCTCCGGATCACCAGCGGTTCTGCGGTGGTCCGCCCGGGTACGGGGCGGGGAGCCCGGCCTCCCGGCCCACCCCGGCTCGCCGGCCCGGGCGGACCTGGGTGCTGGACAGCCGGGTGCAGCGTACGGGTGCCCGCCCACCGGCCGCGCGATCGACCGTAGTCTGCTCAGCCGCGTGGCGCGGTAACCGCCGGGGCGCGACCGTGATTGCGGGAGTGCCGGGTGTGGATCCCGGGCCCCGGGCGGGCGGGACGCGTGCCAGATGCTGAGTGCCAGGTCGGTCGGCTGAGTAGCGGGGCACAGATGCCCCGGGACGGTTGAGTACGGCGACTCAGGCCCCGGAGCACCCCTCCCGCCGACGATGGGGCGACCTTGTCACCCGACCCACAGGACGCCTTCCGTGCTCAGCCGAATCGCCGCCGCCGTCGCCCCCGTACTCGGACGCCTGACGATCACTTCCGACGAAGCGGCCGGGCCGGCGACCGGAACCGTCTTCGTCGCCAACCACACCTCCCTGGCCGACCCCGCCGTCGTCCTCGCCGCCATGGCCGCGAGGGGCGTCGAACCGCCCGTCGTCCTCGCCGCCGCCGGTCTGTGGCGGATTCCCCTCCTCGGCCGGCTTCTGGAATGCGGCGGCCATATCCCCGTCCACCGCAACACCGTCCGCGCCGCCGACGCACTGGACCGGGCCGCCAGGGCGCTCCGGTCCGGCCGCCATGTGCTGATCTACGGCGAGGGCCGCCTCCCGGACCGTACGGACGCCGCCGAAGCCGCACCCGAGAGCTTCCGCAGCGGCCCGGCCCGCCTCGCGCTCGCGGCGGATGCGCCGGTCGTTCCCCTCGGTCAGGCGGGCGCCCGCCGGATCACCTCGGGCGGCGGCGGCAAACAGCTCGCCGGAATCCTCACCGCACCCGCCCGCCGTCCCGCTCTGCATGTGCACTTCGGCGCCCCGCTCCGGCTGCCGGACGATGTCTCCGCCGCCACCGCGACCACGCACCGGGCCGTCACCGGAGCC
>NZ_JBSGUP010000311.1:0-9457 GCF_053607985.1 Streptomyces sp. NPDC055078 | reverse complement strand
GCGCAGGTCCAGGCGGTGGTGGCCACGGTGCTGGCGGACACCGGTGCCCGGCTCGGTATCCACGCCCAGGACGACACGGGGTGCGCGGTGGCCAACACCCTCGCGGCGGTCGACGCGGGCGCGACGCATGTGCAGTGCACGGCGAACGGTTACGGCGAGCGGGAGGGTCACCGCGGCACCGCGGCCAGGATCCGTGTCCTGGTCTGCGTCACCGACGGGCACCGGGTGTGGCAGACGGTCGGCGTCGCGGACAACATGATGGCCGCGTCCTGCGAGGCGCTCACGGAGGCGCTGGAGTACGGGCTCCTGCCCGCTCGGTGCGGTGCCGGCGAGAACGGTACCCCGGTGTCGTACGAGGGAGAGCCCGGACCGGCCCCGGACGCCGAGGCGTGCACGCTGACCGTGACACTTCGGGACAGCCGTGGCGCACTGGCCCGGATCGCCGCCACGCTGAGCAGCGTGCCGGTGCTGGCGCTGGCGTACGGGGTGGGGGACGCCGACCTGGCCACCGCCGAGATCCGGGTGCCACGGACCGATGCCGCACGTGCGCGCGCCAGGCTGAACCGCATGGTGGATGTGCTGGATGTCATCGGACTGCCGCCCGTCCTCCCCACCTCCGGGTCTGGGCCGGTCCTGGGCACGGGCGGTGGTGCGCGGGGCGTGGCGCCGGCCCCGGAGGGACAGCGGGGGCCACAGGTGACGGACCGGTTTGCCGCGACGGACGAGGGCCCGCACGGTCGCGCCGCCACCGGGCCATGTCCCCTGCGTACGGGATGAGTCGGCGGCCCTGGACGCGGCATTGGCAGGGCCGGAATGCTGGGCGACCATGGAGTGCCGACCCGTCCGGGCCACTCGCCCGCTGCCGGGGGAGCGGCTGATCGGCGGGGCGGTCAGCGGCCCGGCGACTGCCGCTCATCACGGGGGATCAGGACCACCAGGGTGGTGACCACCGTGACCCCGGCGGACTCGGTGGCCATCAGGAGGCTTCGTGGTCAGGCGGCCGGCAGTTTCCTGGCGACCTCGGCCGAGAGTGCCTCGGCCGTATCGCACAGTTCGCTCACCGGCTGGTCCCCGCGCACGGCGAGCGTGACGAGTTCGATGGTGTGGTCGCCGTACGCGTTCTTGTAGCCGCGGTGCTCGGTGCGGACCACACAGGTGTCGTCGCCGTGGTCCTCGGGCGCGACATACATCTTCCGCCCGCCGAGGGCCTTCATCCGCCCGTCGTCCTCCAGATCGTTGTCCCGGCTGAAGTCCAGGCTGACCTCGGTGCCGGCCGACTCGCTCTCCCAGGCACACGACCAGTTGGCGAAGTGGGGGTCGGGGGCCTGGGCGTCGACACCCGCGACGGTGCCGAGGGAGGTGACGTCGGGCAGGCCGCAGGCGTCGAGGCGGGCGAGTGAGTTCTGGGCGAAGGGTGCCGGGCGCTCCGGGACCGGGCCGAGGTTGAGCACCTTCACCGCGTAGTCGGTCGCGGCTTCGACGATCGCGCACAGATCGGATTTCCGGTCCCCGACCTGACTGGCTTTGACCCAGATGTGGTGGGCGTCGGTGAGCTGGATGTTCCGGACGCACTCGTCGGGGTCGCCGGGGACCTCGGAGACGGTTACCCGGCCCGCCTGCTCCGTGCGGGCCTGGGAGTCCGCCTCCACCGGGTCGCTGGAGAAGTTGACCTCGACGTCGGCGAACGGCGCACCGCCGCGATTCCCGCTGATCAGGACATCACAGCGGTCGAACGCGCCGTAGTCGGGGTCCGTCTGTGGATGCCCGAACCGGGCGAGTACCCGGGAATCGAGCATGGAGCAGGGGTCGGCGCGGCGGGCATCCATGATGGCCGCCACCGGCCCCTTGGGCGGGGCGTCGTCATCCGGTTCCCTTCCCGATTCCCAGGGACGCGTGATGACGACCGTCAGGAGCAGCGCCGTGGCGACCACCACTCCTGTTACGGCCTTGGCGCGGGGCCGCCACCGCGACGGAGGGCGTGGCGACGGGTGGGGGTCCGGCTCGGGCGGCAGCGCGCGGAGCGTCGGGTCGGGGGGTGGCGCGGGGACCGTCGGGTCGGGGGGTGGCGCGGGGACCGTCGTATCGTCCGCCTGCCGGCGTAACCCGTCGGGGTCCCGGCGGGCGTCGTCGCCCGTGCCCTGCCCGACCGTCGGCGGTACCGGGATGGTCCGCATCAACTCCCGTGCCTGAGCGGCGGTCGGCCGGTGTTCCGGGTCCACCCGGAGCATCTCGGTGAGCGGGACGGTGAGCGGCCCGGAGTGGACGGGCGGCAGGACGCGCCCCTCGGCGGCCAGCCTCAGATACGCGATGGGGCCTTCGGCATCGCCGTACGGAGACCGGCCCTCGACCGCCCGGTACAGCGTCGCGCCGAGCGAGAACACATCCGACGCGTGACCGGCCCGCTTCGCCTGTGCCACCTCGGGCGGAAGATAGCGAGGCGTGCCCCGCAGTCCGCCGCTGACGGTGGTGTCGCCGTCCAGCACCCGGGAGATCCCGAAATCCGTCAGCTTGGCCACACCGTCCTCGGTGACCAGGATGTTTCCCGGCGTCACATCACCGTGCACCACACCCGCCCGATGCGATACCGCGAGCGCGTCCGCGACCTGGCACCCGAGCGCACCGGCCTCCTCCGGCGGGAGAGTGACCCGCTCATCGAGGAGCTGCCGGAGACTGCGCGCGGGAACGTACTCCATCACGATCCAGCACCCGGTGCTGTCGGTGAAGAAGTGGAGGACACTCACGATGTTCGGGTGATGCAGCCGGCCGGCGTTGCGGGCTTCCTTCCTCAGCCGTTCCGCCTCCGCCCCGTCCGACACCCGCGCGCATTTGAGGGCGACCCACCGCTCCAGCACCTGGTCCCAGGCCAGCCAGACGACACCCATGCCACCCGCGCCGATCCTCTTCCGCAGGATGTACCGGCCATCGATGGTCTGCCCGTCCACCGCCACCGTCACTACGCCGTCCTCATTGCCGCACTCGCTCGCATGGCCCCGGAGAGTACCCCGGCCGCCACACGGATGGATCCGGTTCGCTCGGGCACCACCCGCACGGGTCCGAAGGGCGGGCGGGAGCGGCCGACCGGTGACTACGGCACGGCACGACCCGTAGGAAAGCGTCGCCCGTCGCCGAGTGCGGCAGGCGGACAGTCGCGCCTCCCGGGAGGCGCGAAAGCACATGGGCCCGAGCGGCCCGGTCCGACCGGCGCGGCTCGTGCGCGGGTCGGAGCACCGCCCACCGGCCGGTACATCGTTCGGTGTAGCGGCTGTTCGTCTGCGGTCATGACGTGAGCGCCCGGCTGCGCCGGGACGATGAAGGTATGACCGAGACCACGGCCTCGCCCGTCGAGGCAACCGGCCAGTCCGCACGTCTCCCGCTGCTCGATGTGCTGAGAGGGGCGGCGATCCTCGGGACGCTGATGACGAACGTCTGGGTGTTCGCGAGTCCGGGATCGGAGTGGGGCATCCTGAACCAGGGCATGACCAAGACGTCCTTCGGCTCGCTCCCGGACGCTGCCGGGAGCATCATGCGGCTGGTGGCGAACGGCAAGTTCCTGTCGCTCCTGACGATCCTGTTCGGTGTGGGGCTGGCCATCCAGTTCGGCTCTGCGGCCCGGCGCGGGAAGCCGTGGCCGGGACGGTACCGGTGGCGGGCACTGTTCCTGTTCGCCGAGGGGACGGTCCACTTCGTCCTCGTCTTCGCCTGGGACGTCCTGATGGGGTACGCGGTCACCGCGCTGTTCGTGGCGTGGCTGCTGACCCGCTCGCTGACCGCGCAGCGCCGGGTGATGTGGTGGGCGGCAGGGCTGCATCTCACGCTGATCTGTCTGCTGACGGCGGCGCTGGTGGGATCCGGGAACGGGAACGGGAACGGCGGTAGGGTCTCGCGCCGGGCAATTGACCTGTACGCGCACGGCAGTTACCCCGAGCAGGTCGCGTTCCGGCTGGAGAACGCCCTGGCCTTCCGGATGGAGCCGCTGCTGACGTTCTGCCTCCTCGTCTTCCTGTTCCTGCTGGGCGTGCGGCTCTTTCGCGCGGGCGCGTTCGGCTCCGACGCCGTCGGCCGCCGCATCCGCGCACGCCTGCTCGGATGGGGCCTGGGCCTCGGACTCCCGCTCAGCCTGGTCACATCACTGGCGGGCGCGGACCTGTTCCTCCTGGACCGGTACGCTGCCGGCCCGCTGACGGCGCTCGGCTACATCGGGCTGATCGGCACCCTGATGGACCGGGTGCGGAGCCCGGGACCGCTGCTGAACAGCCTCTCCGGTGTCGGCAGGACCGCCCTCTCGTGCTACGTCCTGCAGAACGTCCTGTGCATGCTCCTCTCGTACGGCTTCGGCCTCGGCCTCGCGCACCGGCTCGGCGATGCGTGGCAGCCGTGGTGGGTGATCGGCATGTGGGCGGCGGTGTGCGCCGTGCTGATGGCCGGTTCGGCGCTGTGGCTGCGCCGTTTCCGGGCGGGCCCGCTGGAAGCACTCCAGAAGCGGGCCCTGCGGCACTGAGCGGTCCGCCGCCCCGGGGCCGCCCTGGTCGGTTTCGGCGGTGGCCACCACCCGCGAACCGTCCAGCAGCACGGCGGAGCCGCTCCCCGGGCCGACGCCGGTACAGGCGGGCCGGGGAGTGTCTGACGGCACGCTTCCGGTGCTCGGCCCGAGGGTTCCGAGACCGTAGTCGATGAGCCGGAATGTATCCGATTAAGGGATCGCTGGGGCTTCTGATGGAAGTTCAGCCGACTTATTGCCGCTCAATGTATCCAATGCTACGTTCGTGCCCTCCCACCGACTGGTGCAGGAAGGATCGACGATGACCCGCTTGTACCGAACCGTGTTTCTCGCTGTCCTCAGCGCGATGGCGCTGCTGCTGACCGGCTGCGGAGACGTCTCCGTCGTGCCCGCGAAGGTCACCGGCACGGGCAGTCTCGACGGCAGACGCGCGACGATCGTGGCGTTCGTCGTCTCGACGGCGAACAGCTATGTCGGGGCCGAGGTCGAGGCCATGCGAGCCGAAGCCGACCGGCTGAACTACCGGCTGGAAGTCATCGACAACAGGTTCGACCAGACCGAGCAGAACCAGCAGATCCGTCAGTTCCTCGCGTCCGGCAGGCCGGCCGCGGCCTTCGTCTACTGGCCGGCCAACAACGACACCGGAGTGAACTCCGCCCGGCTGCTGGCCGCCCGGGCACCCGTGTTCCAGCTCAGCGGGCGGGTGCTGCCGCAGGCACAGCCGTACATCACCGCCCGCCCCGGGCAGGACAACGCGGAGATCGGAACCGTGATGGGCACGATGGCGCTCAGAGCGATGGCCGAAGCGCGGGCCAGGGGAGAGCGATTCCGCGGCCCCGGCGGCAGGCCCAACCTGCTGGAAGTCACCTATCCCGCGGGATACGAGGCGGGCATCGTACGGCACGACGCCTTCTTCGACCGGGTCGGTGACGCGTTCAACCCGCTGGCCACCGAGAACGCCAAGACGCCCGACGCACAGGGCGGGTTCACGGCTGCCAGCCAGGTCCTGGCGAAGTACAAGGGGAAGGGGATCGACATCGTCGTCGCGGGTTCGAACAACATCGGCGCGGGGGTCGTCAAGGCCCTGGAGCAGAACGGGCTGCGCCCCGGCAAGGACGTCACCGTCGTGGTGGGTGACTTCTCCGGCGACCAGCAGCCGCTGATCAAGGGGCAGATCTACTCGGCGGTCCTTCAGTCCCCGGTGATCGAGGGGATCCTCGCGATCCAGAGCGTGGCCAGGTTCCGCGCGACGGGCGAGGTCACCGACGCCACCGAGCGGCTCCCGGCGACACCGGTCCAGCCTTCGATGCCCGGCACCGCACCGAGCCGCTTCACCTATATGCCGCACCCGGCGATCACCCCGGGGAACCACGACACGCTGCGGGTGTGGGGCCGTACTATCCGGGAGCTGCAAGTCTGATGCCGACCAGCCAGAGCCTGCGTCTGGAGGTCGAGGGCGTCTCGAAGCGCTACGGCGCCGTACAGGCCCTCTCCGAAGTCAGCCTGGAGGTCCGTCCGGGCGAGGTCATGGCCCTGCTCGGGGAGAACGGAGCCGGCAAGAGCACGATCGTGAAAGTGCTCTCCGGACTCGTGCGCCCCGACGCGGGCACCATCCGCATGGACGGCCGGGCCGTCGAACTGCCGACGTCGGGCGCGTCCCAGGCGGCGGGCATCGCCGTCGTACAGCAGGAGTACAGCACGGTCGGCGCGCTGAGCGTCGCGGAGAACCTGCTGCTCGGCCGGCGTGGGGCGCGCGGCTGGTGGAGCGGGCGGTTTCTGCGCCGGCACGCCGGGGAACTGCTGGCACGGGTCGGCCTCGGGCAGCTGGACAGCCGTACCCCGGTCGAGGAACTCTCGGTCGCGGAGATGCAGTTGCTGGAGATCGCCCGGGTGCTGGCCCGATCGGCCACGCTGATGATCCTGGACGAGCCGACCGCGGCGCTGTCCCAGGCCGAGGCGGCGCGGGTGCTGGACACCGTCCGCTCGCTCGCCGACGAGGGCACCGGCATCATGTACATCACCCATCGGCTCGAAGAGGTGTTCGCGGTCAGCGACCGCGTCACCATCTTCCGCAACGGCCGCAGCTCCGCCCCCGAGGAGACCGCGGCCCTGGACACACCGGGGATCGTCCGGCGCATGCTGGGGCGCGAACTCGGCGACATGTTCCCCGGGCCGGGCCGTGCGGGCGACACGGCGCCGGTCCGGCTCGCGATCAGCGGGCTCACCGCCCCCGGCGTCGACACACCGGTCGATCTGACCGTGCGGCAAGGGCAGATCATCGGCCTCACCGGGCAACTCGGCGCGGGCGGCTCGGCGTTGCTCCGGACGCTGGCCGGATTCCTGCCCGCGCTGTCGGGCGGTGTCGAACTCGACGGTGAGCCCATCGGCCTCGGGAATCGGCGCGACGGTATCGCCGCGGGGGTCGCCTACTGCTCGCCGGACCGCAAACGCGACGGCATCTTCGAGGGCCTGTCGATCGAACGGAACCTCTCCTCGCCCTGGCTTGAGCACATCTCCCGGTTCGGCATCGTCTCCCGGCGCCGCGAGCGCACGGCCGCCGCCCGGTCCGCGGAGAGCTTCGCGCTGGACACCGGGCGGCTCGCCTCCTCCGTCGGCACCCTGTCCGGTGGAAACCAGCAGAAGGTCGCCGTGGCCAAGTGGCTGGGACGCGAGCCCCGGGTGCTGCTCGTCGACGAACCGACGCGCGGAGTGGACGTCGGGGCCCGCGCCGAGATCTACCGGCAGCTGCGGACCCTCGCCGACGCCGGGATGGCGGTCGTCGTGTGCTCGTCGGACACCGGGGAGGTCTTCGGCCTCTGCGATGTCATCGCCACCTTCCACCGGGGAGCGCTGACCTCGGTCGGACCGAAGGCGCGATGGACCGAGGAGACGCTCGTACGCGAGGTCATGCACAGCTCGCATACCCGATCCACGACATCGAGTGAAGTGGGCACCCCATGACAGACACGTCCGCCGGTGCGGTGGTCGCACGCCGGCAGCACAGCGCCCGGCTGCTGACGCGCTGGGCCATGCCCACGGTCTTCGCGGTGCTCGTCGCCGTGGCGGCGGCCACCACATCGGACTTCCTCACCTTCGACAATCTGCGCGGCGTGCTGATCAACACGGCGGTGACCGGCATCGCCGCGGTCGGGATGACCGCCATCACACTGTCCGGCAATCTGTTCTCACTCGGCGCCGGCCAGTCCGCGATGCTCGCGTCGATGCTGTTCATGTCGGTCGCGTCGGCCGGTGGTTCGCTGCCGCTCGGCGTGGTCGTGGCACTCGTGGGGCTGGTCGCGATCGGCCTGGTGCAGAGTGCCGCCGTGGCCGCCGGGCTGAACCCCGTCGTCACGACGATCGCCGCCGGGGCACTGATCTACGGCGCGGTCGCCGGTCTGACCGGCGGCGCCGTCGTGTCGGCACCGGCCACCGCCGTCGGTGAACTGTCGTCCTACGACATCCTGGGGATTCCGCTGCCGGTCTGGGTGTTCGCCGCCTTCACCGGCGCCGTCTGGCTGTTCGTCGAGCGCACGGTGGCGGGCAGACGCCTCGTCCTGGTCGGGGCGAACCGCGAGACGGCGGTGATGAGCGGTGTCTCCGTGCGCGCCGCCACCGCCTGGGCGTTCACGATCATGTCGATCGGCCTCGCGATCGCCGGCATCTTCTCCGCGAGCCAGCTCGGACAGGTCACCGCGAACAATCTGTCGGAACTGACCGTCGACGCCGTCGCCGCGGTGCTCATCGGCGGAACGGCGGTCAGCGGCGGCGAGGGCTCCGCGGTGCGGTCGGCGGTGGGCGCACTCGTGATCGTCGTGCTGCAGAACGTCCTGCTGCTGCACGGACTGTCGACCGGGATCCGGGTCCTCGGTGAGGGCGTCCTGCTGGTCGCGGTCGTCTCGGTCCTCCATGTGGCCCGTCGGAAGGCAATGCGATGAACGGATCAACCATGCGGCGTACCGCGGGCAGGACCGCGCGCGTCTACGGGGTCCAGGGGGGCGTCCTGCTCGCGCTGGTCGTGTTCCTGTTCGCGGCGATCCCCGGCTTCACCACCGAGTCGGCCGTCTTCGGCACGCTGGACGGTGTCGCCCTCATCGGCATCACGGCCGCCGGACTCGCGGTCACGATGATCGCCGGGGAACTCGACCTGTCGGTCGGGTCGATGGCCGCGCTGGCCGGTGTCGTCGCGATCCGGGCGGGCGACCTCGGCCTGGTCCCCGCCATCGTGATCGGTACCCTGGCCGGGCTGGTCCTCGGGCTCGCCCAGGGGCTGCTGATCGCCTGGCTGCGGATCAGCTCGCTCGTCGTCACCGCCGGCACGCTGATCGGGTTCAGCGGCGCCGCGATGCTGCTCGCCGACGACCGGCCCATCGGCCTGGACCGGCTGACCACGACCGACCCGCTGCTCAAGCAGTGGCTGTCGATGACCCCGGCGACGCTCACCGGGATCGCCGTCATCGTGCTGCTCGGTGTCTTCCTCGGCTTCACCCGGTGGGGCCGGGAGATCTACGCGGTCGGCGGCGCCCGGCAGGAGGCGCGAGCGGCGGGGGTTCCGGTGACCGCGTCGCTGACGATGTCCTTCGGGATCTCCGGAGCCTGCGCCGCCCTGGCCGGTTCGCTCGCGTGCATGCAGGGGGCGTCGGCCGACCCGCGCGGGTTCAGCACACTTCTGCTCAGCGCCGTCTCCGCGTGTCTGATCGGCGGCATCAGCCTGTACGGCGGGCGCGGCAACGCTGTCCATGTGGCGCTCGGCGTCCTCACTCTCTGCCTGATCATCGCCGGCGCGACGGCCGCGGGCGCGCCCACGTATGTCACGGGCCTGGCGACGGGCGCGCTGCTGATGCTGGTCGTCATCATGGAGTTCGTCCTGGAGCGCACCGTCGCCGTGCGGCGTCTGCACGCCGCACGCGCCCGCCATGCGGCGGCCCTCCTGGCAGACCGGTCAGGGCAGGCGGGCCGGTC
>NZ_JBSGUP010000310.1:0-9468 GCF_053607985.1 Streptomyces sp. NPDC055078 | reverse complement strand
CTCCTGCCCCACGGAGCGGGAGAGGCCGGGCGGGACGGCGGCTCCTCCGGCTCCGGCTCGCTCGAAGCGCTCCCGCGCGATGACCGCGACGACAGCGCGGCGCTTTCGCGCGACGCGGCGGACCGGACCGTCACGGCGGCCCGGCGCGGACGCCTGGCCGCTGTGCGCCAGGGCGTCCGCAGAAGCGGCGAGAGCGCCCGAGCGGCCGTCGGCTACATCGCCGACCGGATCATCGAGAACGCGCCACGCGTGCCGGTGCGCGATCTCGCGACCCTGCGCGGACAGTTTCCCGGTCTGACCCCCGAGCAGCTTGCCGACAAGCTGGTCGCGGGCGCCGCGAACGCCACCGCGACGGTGGGCGCGGGCGTCGGGGCCGCCGCGATGCTGCCCGTACCGCCGGCGATGCCGGCCGAGCTGGCGGCGGAGATCACCGGAGTCGCCGCGATCGAGCTGAAACTGATCGCCGAGCTGCACGAGGTCTACGGACTGCGCCCGCCGGGCGGCCTCAAGGAGCGCAGCACCGCGTATCTGACCGCCTGGTCGGAGGAGCGGGGCATCGACCCGACCAAGCCGTCGACGTACAAGAACGCCGCGCTCAGCGGCGGGCTCAAGCGCGAGCTGCGCCAGCAGATCATGAAGCGCATGATCCGCAATCTGCCGAACCTGATCCCGTTCATGGTCGGCGCGGCCGTCGGAGCCGTGATGAACCGCCGGGACACCCGGCATCTCGCGGACCGCGTCCGCAAGGACCTGCGGACCAGACAGGTCCCCTGGGACGCGCTTCCCGCCCTGCCCCGGCTGGAGCAGCCGACCCACCCGCTGGAGACGGGCGCCACACCGCGCGAGCTGGAGAGCTGACACCGCGCGGGCCGAACGAGCCGGCGTCGCGCGAGAACCGGCGAGCTGACCCCTCACCGCCCGCCGTCGGCTCAGGCCGCCAGCGCGGCGGCCAGGCCCTGAGGATCACGGGTCGACAAATAGATGTACGGCGTCGGGTCCGCCGGGTCCGTGACCTCGATCCGCACCGCGGTCGGCACATAGCTGCGCAGCAGCATGAAGGCACGGGGATCGGCCTTGTACGAGCGCCAGGCCCGCGCCTCCTCCGCGTCCAGCACCTCGGGCTCGCCGAGCGCCGTCAGCGGAATCCTGGCGCCTCCCGCGACCAGCGACCCCGCCACGACCCGGATGCGCGCCGAGCCGTAGGAGCTGACCACGAGCGCGGCCAGCGAGGACGCCCCGACCACTCCGCCGAGCAGGGCCGTCGGACCGAGCGGCAGGGTGACCAGACCGCCCGAGAGCCCCAGCAGGGCGGCGACGGCCCACCAGGCGGCCGGAGCGGTCAGTCGTTCGTCGTAGCGCATGGCGGATGGCTGCATGGTGGCAAGCTTGGCACGGTGCGGACCCGGGGTATCCGCGCGGGTAAGGTCTGCGCATGTGAGCACTGCGAATTCCCGGGGTCCCCGCGGAGCGAACCCCGCGCCCCCGGCCATGACCCCGCCCGCCGACGCCATACCGCCGGTCCGGCATCCCGACGCCCCGGCACCGGGCGAGCTGCTCGGCTCGCACTACGACAACTGTTTCGGCTGCGGCGAGGGCCAGCCCCACGGGCTGCACCTCCAGGCGCGGGCCGGGGACGGTGTGAGCGTCACCGTGCAGAGCGCCCACCAGGGCGCTCCGGGCCTGGCGCACGGCGGTGTGCTGGTCGCGGCGCTCGACGAGACGCTGGGCTCGCTGAACTGGCTGCTGCGGGTGATCGCGGTGACCGGCCGGCTGGAGTCCGACTTCGTGCGGCCCGTGCCCGTGGGCACCGTGCTGTTCCTGCGGGCCGAGGTGACCGCCGTCGCCGGGCGCAAGATCTTCTCCTCCGCCGTGGGCCGGATCGGCGGCCCCGACGGGCCCGTCGCCGTTCGCGCCAACGCGCTCTTCATCGAGGTCAAGGTCGACCACTTCGTCGACAACGGGCGCCCCGAGGAGATCCAGGCGGCCCTGTCCGACCCCGACCAGATCCGGCGCGTCCGCGCCTTCGAGGTGAATCCCTGATGTCCCTGACCGACGGCCCCGGCGGCCCCGGCAGCCCCGTTGACGTACTGATCCGCCGGGTGGACCCCGATGTCCCGCTGCCGGTGTACGCGCACCCCGGCGACGCCGGAGCCGATCTGGTGACCTGTGAGGCGGCCGAGCTGGCCCCCGGCGAGCGTGCCGTGCTCCCCACCGGGGTCTCCATCGCGCTCCCCGACGGATACGCCGCCTTCGTGCACCCGCGCTCCGGTCTCGCGGCCCGCTGCGGCGTAACGCTGGTGAATGCCCCGGGGACGATTGATGCCGGGTACCGTGGGGAGATCAAGGTGATCGTGGTCAATCTCGACCCGCGCGAAAGCGTGCGCTTCGAGAGGTACGACCGCATTGCCCAACTGGTTGTCCAGCAGGTCGAGAAGGTGCGCTTCCACGAGGTGGCGGAGCTTCCCGGCTCGGCACGGGCCGAGGGGGGCTTCGGGTCCACCGGCGGTCATGCCGCGGTGGACGGCCCAACGGGTGGGAATCGATACGCTTCCGTCGTATCCGACCGGGAAGGACAGTGACGTGTTCGGACGTCGCAAGAAGAGTGGTTCCGCAGGGGACGCGGACGCAGTCGGCGAGGCCGGGCTGTCGGCCGAGCTCGACACGCAGGACCCCGACGAGGCTGCTGGCGACGAGGGCTCCCGCAGGGTGAACCTTCCCCCCGCGCCGCGGCCCGACGGCCCCTGGGACGTGGACGAGGTGTCCAAGCCCGCCGAGGGGGGGGTGGATCTGGGCGGCCTCTTCGTGCCGGGGGTCGAGGGCATGGAACTGCGGGTGGTGGTGGCGGGCGACGCGATCGTCGCCGCGACCGTGGTGCTGCGCGACAGCGCCGTCCAGCTCCAGGCGTTCGCCGCGCCCAAGAAGGAGGGCATCTGGGGCGAGGTCCGCGAGGAGATCGCCTCGGGGATCACCCAGCAGGGCGGCATCATCGACGAGGTCGAGGGCCCCCTGGGCTGGGAGCTGCGGGCCCAGGTGCCCGTACAGCTGCCGGACGGCACCGGCGGTGTCCAGCTGGTGCGCTTCATCGGCGTCGACGGCCCCCGCTGGTTCCTGCGCGGAGTGATCTCCGGGCAGGGCGCGGTGCAGCCGGAGGCGGCCGGAGTGCTGGAGACGGTCTTCCGGGACACGGTCGTCGTACGCGGCGAGGGCCCGATGGCGCCCCGTGACCCGATCGTCCTCAAGCTGCCGGACGACGCGCAGATGGTCCCCGAGGGCGTCCAGCAGGAGGAGCAGGAGAACTCCCGGTTCTCCGGTGGCATGGGTCAGTTGCAGCGCGGTCCCGAGATCACCGAGGTGCGCTGACGCGCCCCTGAGGGCTGTCCCGTGAGCTGCGGGCGCCCGCCGGGGATGACGGGATTCTTAGAGCCCGTGGGTCGTGGGCCGTGCTTTCCCAGGGGAGTGCGGCCCGTCGGCGTTTCGCCGTAGTGTGCGGGGACCGATGCACCGTCTCCGTACGAAGGGCGCTTCATGACCGAGAGCACGGGAGCCCGCGCGGGCACGGCCGTCGCCGGGGAGTCCGAGGGCGGCCCCATGGTGCGGGTGGAGGACCTGCACCGCTCGTACGGCTCCGGGCCCGCCGCCGTCCATGCCCTTCGGGGTGTGTCGTTCGAGATCGCGCGCGGTGAGCTGGTCGCGCTGAAGGGCAGGTCCGGTTCCGGGAAGACGACCCTGCTCAATCTGGTCGGCGGCCTCGACTCCCCCGACCGGGGCCGGGTCACCGTCGACGGCACCGATCTCGCCGGACTCGACGAGCGCGCCCTGCTGGAGTTGCGCCGGGACCGGATCGGCTTTGTCTTCCAGGCGTTCGGGCTGATCCCGATCCTCACGGCGGCCGAGAACGTCGGCGTTCCGCTGCGGCTGCGCAGGGCCGATCCCAGGGAGCGCGAGGAGCGGGTGGCGCTCCTGCTCGATCTGGTCGGTCTCGCGGAGCACACGGCACAGCGGCCCGGGGAGCTGTCCGGCGGCCAGCAGCAGCGCGTCGCCATCGCCCGGGCCCTGGCCAACCGCCCCGCCCTGCTGATCGCCGACGAGCCGACGGGCCAGCTCGACGCGGAGACCGGGCTCGCGGTGATGGAGCTGCTGCGCGCCGTGGTGCGCGGCGAGGGCGTGACCGCGCTGGTCGCCACCCATGACACCCAGCTGCTGGGGCTCGCCGACCGGGTTCTCGAACTGGGTGACGGCGAGACCGTCGAGGGGTAGGGTCTTTCGTTTGGATCAGGCTGGGTCAGTGAGCGGGGTCTGGTGCCGTGGATCGCAAGGCGGAGGAGGGAGTCCACGCGGAGCGTAGGCGACTGACGACAACGCGGCGAGGTGCGGTGCCAGGGCACGCGAGCCCAGCAAGATCCAAACGAGAGGCCCTAGGTGCCCCGGCCGCGCGGAGTCTCCGGCCCCCGGCCGCGCGGAGTTTCCGTCCCCGGCCGCCCGGGACCGGGCCGGCATCAGAATCGCGTCAAATACGCCGCTCGGGCTCACCCCGCGCCCGTTTTGCCGGATTCCCCCGCCGTAAGGTCGTCGCAGGCGCAACCAGCAGTTTTCGAAAGACAATGAGGCCATGGGACGCGGCAAGCTACGGATCTACCTCGGCGCGGCACCAGGCGTCGGGAAGACCTACGCCATGCTGTCCGAGGCCCACCGCCGGGTGGAACGTGGCACGGACTGCGTGGTGGCCTTCGTGGAGCACCACGACCGCCCTCGTACCGAGGTGATGCTGCACGGCCTGGAGCAGGTCCGGCGGCGGGTGATCGAGTACCGGGACTCCGTCTTCACCGAGATGGACGTCGACGCGGTGCTGGAGCGCCGCCCCGCCGTCGCCCTGGTGGACGAGCTGGCCCACACCAATGTCCCCGGCTCCCGTAACGCCAAGCGCTGGCAGGACGTCGAGGAGCTGCTGACCGCCGGCATCGATGTCATATCGACGGTGAACATCCAGCACTTCGAGTCGCTGGGCGATGTGGTCGAGTCGATCACGGGCGTACGGCAGCGGGAGACGGTCCCCGACGAGGTCGTCCGGCGGGCGGACCAGATAGAACTTGTCGATATGTCGCCCCAGGCACTGCGCCGGCGGATGGCACATGGCAATATCTACAAGTCGGACAAAGTCGACGCGGCCCTCTCCAACTACTTCCGGCCGGGCAATCTGACCGCGCTGCGGGAGCTTGCGCTGCTGTGGGTGGCGGACCGGGTCGACGAATATCTCCAGCAGTACCGGGGCGAGCACAACATACGGTCCACCTGGCAGGCCAGGGAGCGGATCGTCGTCGGCCTCACGGGCGGCCCTGAGGGGCAGACCCTGATCCGCCGGGCCGCGCGGATGGCCGCGAAGGGCTCGGGCAGCGAGATCCTCGCCGTCTACATCGCCCGCAGCGACGGACTGACCTCCGCGTCGCCCAAGGAGCTGGCCGTTCAGCGGACCCTGGTCGAAGACCTCGGCGGAACGTTTCACCATGTGATAGGCGACGACATCCCGGTCTCTCTCCTGGAGTTCGCCCGGGGCGTCAACGGCACCCAGATCGTCCTCGGCTCCAGCCGCCGGAAGGCATGGCAGTACATCTTCGGCCCCGGCGTCGGCGCGACGGTCGCCCGTGACTCCGGGCCCGATCTCGATGTCCATATCGTCACCCATGACGAGGCGGGCAAAGGGCGCGGACTGCCGGTGGCGCGGGGCGCGCGGCTCGGCCGGTCGCGGATCATCGCGGGGTGGCTCATCGGGGTCGTGGCCCCCGTGCTGCTCTCCCTGCTGCTGACCGCGCTCGACGACACGCTCGGGCTCGCCAACGATGTCCTGCTCTTCCTCTTCCTCACCGTCATGGCCGCGCTCCTCGGCGGACTGCTGCCCGCGCTCGCGTCCGCCGCGGTGGGCTCGCTGCTGCTGAACTTCTACTTCACCCCGCCCCTGCGGGCCCTGACGGTCTACGACCCGAAGAACATCGTCGCCATAGTGATCTTCTTCGCGGTGGCCGTGGCGGTGGCTTCCGTCGTCGATCTGGCCGCCCGGCGCACCCATCAGGCGGCCCGGCTGCGCGCCGAGTCGGAGGTGCTCTCCTTCCTCGCGGGCAGCGTGCTGCGCGGCGAGACCACGCTGGACGCGCTGCTGGAGCGGGTCCGCGAGACCTTCGGCATGGAATCGGTGGCCCTCCTGGAGCGCAAGAGCGATGTCGACCCCTGGACCACGGCGGGCAGTGTGGGTCCCACCTGTGTCGTACGGCCCGAGGACGCGCAGGTGGACATGCCGGTCAGCGACCATATGGCGCTCGCGCTCTCCGGCCGGATGCTGCCCGCCGAGGACCGCAGGGTGCTGGCCGCCTTCGCCGCCCAGGCCGCGGTCGTACTGGACCGGCAGCGGCTGGTCGGGGAAGCGGAGGAGGCCCGCAGAATGGCCGAGGGCAACCGGATCCGTACGGCGCTGCTCGCGGCCGTCAGCCACGATCTGCGCACCCCGCTGGCCGCCATCAAGGCCGCCGTGTCCTCCCTCAGGTCCGACGACGTGGCCTGGTCGGAGGAGGACGAGGCGGAACTCCTCGCGGGGATCGAGGACGGCGCCGACCGGCTCGATCATCTGGTCGGCAATCTGCTGGACATGTCCCGGCTGCAGACCGGCACGGTCACCCCGCTCATCCGGGTGACCGATCTGGACGAGGTGGTGCCGATGGCCCTGGTGTCCGTCCCCGTCGAGAGCGTGGAGCTGGACATCCCCGAGTCGCTGCCGATGGTGGACGTCGACCGGGGGCTGCTGGAGCGGGCCGTGGCCAATATCGTCGAGAACGCCGTCAAGTACAGCCCGGACGCCACCCGGGTCACCGTGGCCGCCAGCGCCCTCGGCAGCCGGGTGGAACTGCGGGTCGCCGACCGGGGGCCCGGGGTCCCCGACGACGAGAAAGAGCGAATATTCGAGCCGTTCCAGCGCTACGGTGACGCTCCACGCGGTGCCGGGGTCGGTCTCGGTCTCGCGGTCGCCAGGGGCTTCGTCGAGGCCATGGGCGGCACCCTCACCGCGGAGGACACCCCGGGCGGCGGAATGACCATGGTCCTCACCCTCAGGGCCACGGCAAGGAGCGAGCAGGTGAGCCCCGAACTGCCCGCCGGGGCGACCTCATGACAGGTCCGGGCGGATGAACGGGATGAGCGGGATGAACCGGGGCGGTGCGAGGACCGTGGCGCCGGGCAGAGACCGTACGGACGGCAGCACCGGCAGTACGGGCATAAAGGCAGTACAGGCGACAGGGACAACAGTGGAGAAAGGCGGGCCCACGATGACCAGGGTGCTCGTGGTCGATGACGAGCCGCAGATCGTGCGCGCCCTCGTGATCAATCTGAAGGCGCGCAAGTACGAGGTGGACGCGGCACCCGACGGCGCTACCGCGCTCCAGCTGGCCGCCGCCCGGCACCCCGATGTCGTCGTTCTCGACCTCGGGCTGCCCGACATGGACGGCGTCGAGGTGATCAAGGGGCTGCGCGGCTGGACCCGGGTCCCGATCCTGGTCCTCTCCGCCCGCCACACCTCCGACGAGAAGGTGGAGGCGCTGGACGCCGGGGCCGACGACTATGTCACCAAGCCCTTCGGGATGGACGAGCTGCTGGCCCGGCTGCGGGCGGCGGTCCGCAGGGCGGAGCCCGTGGGCGGCGGTGACGACGACCTGGTGATCGTCGAGACGGAGGGTTTCACCGTCGACCTGGCCGCGAAGAAGGTCAACCGCGAGGGGCGCGACGTCCGGCTCACCCCCACCGAGTGGCATCTGCTGGAGGTCCTCGTCCGGAACACGGGCCGGCTGGTCAGCCAGAAGCAGCTGCTCCAGGAGGTGTGGGGGCCTTCCTACGGGACCGAGACCAACTATCTGCGCGTCTACATGGCACAGCTCCGGCGCAAGCTGGAGGCCGACCCCTCGCACCCCAAGCACTTCGTCACCGAGCCCGGCATGGGGTACCGCTTCGAGCGCTCCTGAACGGGCCTCCCGGGCGGGTGCGCCCGCCGTCGGGGGGCGGCGGGCGCGCGGGGCCCTGCCAGGAGCCCGACGGGCCGGGGCGGTGTCGGCGGCGGCCGGTACGCTTGTGCCATGAGTGGTGAACCCCGCCCCGGAGCCGGTTCCGGGAAGGCCGACCGGGCGGACCGGGCACAGAAGCCGGCCGGCCGCTTCCGCCGTATGCTCGACCGGCTGTCGACCTCGCAGGAGGACCTGGAGTCGGAGGAGCTGCGGGAGGACGCGCAGGCGTCGGGGTGTATCCGCATCGCCGAGTGCGGTGACCGCCAGATCGTCAGAGTCACTGGTACGTTGCGCACAGTCACTCTGCGTCCGCGTGCCGGGGTGCCCGCGCTGGAGGCGGAGTTGTTCGACGGCACGGCCCCCCTGGACGTCGTCTGGCTCGGCCGCCGTTCCATTGTGGGCATCGAACCGGGCCGCAGGCTCATCGCCTCGGGCCGGATATCCATGAGCCACGGCCGCCGTGTGCTGTTCAACCCCAAATACGAACTCCGACCGCTCGGACAGGAGTAGCCGGTGACGTCTCTCGACAAGCCGACCACCACGCAGAACGACCAGCGCGACCAGCCCGACGAGTCTTCGGCCGTCGCCTCGAAGGCGGTCACGGAGGCCGCGCTGTTCGAGGCGTTCGGCGGCGTTCGCGGCATGGTCGAAACGGTCGTGCCCGGACTGCTGTTCGTCACGATCTTCACGATCAACAAGGATCTGCATATCTCGGCCATCGCGGCGCTGGCGGTCTCGCTGCTGCTCGTCGCGGTCCGGCTGCTCCGCAAGGACACCGTGAAGCACGCGTTCAGCGGGGTCTTCGGGGTGGCCTTCGGTGTCGTCTTCGCGATGATGACCGGCAATGCGAAGGACTTCTATCTGCCGGGGATGCTCTACACGCTCGGCCTGGCGCTGGCGTACATCGTCACCACCCTGGCCGGTGTCCCGCTGATCGGGCTGATCCTCGGCCCGGTCTTCAAGGAGAACCTCTCCTGGCGGACCCGGAACCCCGGCCGCAAGAAGGCGTACGCGAAGGCGAGCTGGGCATGGGGGCTGATCCTGCTCGCCAAGTGCGCGATCCTCTTCCCGCTCTACTGGTGGGCGGACACCACCCAGCTCGGCTGGGTCCTGGTCGCCCTGAAGATCCCGCCGTTCCTGCTGGCCGTCTATCTGACCTGGGTGTTCCTGGCGAAGGCGCCGCCGCCGATCGATGTGTTCGCGGAGATGGAGGCGGCGGAGCGTGCGGAGAAGGAACGCGAAGCGGGCGCGCGTCGCGGCGAGGCGTAGCGGCCTGCGGCCCGCTTGAGGCCGGGGCTGTGCGGGCCCGCCCCCGCGACCGGCGCGGGCCCCGCGCGTGAGGGTCCGTCCTCAAACGCCGGACAGGCTTGATTTGCTCACCCCGGCCGTCCTCAAACGCCGGACAGGCTTGATGTGAGCTCCCGGAGCCGCG
>NZ_JBSGUP010000309.1:0-9479 GCF_053607985.1 Streptomyces sp. NPDC055078 | reverse complement strand
GTGAGCCGTCCCGCGCCCCTCGGCCCTCAGGGAGCCCGTTCTGCCCTCAGGGAGCCCGTTTCAGGCCCGCTCCCGCACGTTCCGCCGCTCCTCCAGGGCGGCACGGATCCGTCGCAGCAGCCGTCCGCCGTCACGCCTCCGGTGGCCGTGGACACGGGGATCGTCGGTCACGTCGTACCGCTTCACATAGGCACCGAGGAACGCCTGGAGCGTGGCGATGGCCGGAATCGCGATCAGCGCGCCGACCGCGCCCAGCAGCGCCGTGCCCGCGATGACCGAACCGAAGGCCACCGCTGGGTGGATGTCGACCGTCCTGGCCGTCAGCTTGGGCTGGAGCACATAGTTCTCGAACTGCTGGTACACCACGACGAACCCGAGCACCCACAGCGCGTACCAGGGGTCGACGGTGAAGGCGATCAGCATCGGCAGCGCGCCCGCCAGATAGGTGCCGATGGTGGGGATGAACTGGGAGATCAGTCCGACCCAGACGGCGAGCGCGGGTGCGTAGGGCACCCCGAGGATCTCCAGCAGAATGTAGTGGGCGACCCCGGAGACCAGGGCCATCAGACCGCGCGAGTAGAGGTAGCCGCCCGTCTTGTCGACGGCGATCTCCCAGGCGCGCAGCACCTCGGTCTGCTTGGCCGGGGGCAGTACGGAGCACAGCGCCCTGCGCAGCCGTGGCCCGTCCGCGGCGAAGTAGAACGAGAACAGGAAGACCGTCAGCAGTTTGAACAGGCCGCCGAGCACGGTGGCCGAGACGTCCAGTACGCCGCTCGCGCTGTTCTGTACGTACTTCCGCAGCCAGTCCGATTTGAGCAGACTGTCCTGCACCTCGACCCGGGACAGCTCGGTGCGGAAGGTCTGGTTGATCCAGCTGATGACGGAGTCGAGGTACTTGGGGAAGTCCTCGACCATGGAGACGATCTGGTCGGCGAGCATCGAACCCATGAGGACGACGAAGCCGACCCCCACGACCAGCACCCCGAAGAAGACGAGGAAGGTGGCGAGTCCGCGCCGCATTCCGCGTGCCGCCATCCGGCCGACGGCCGGTTCTATCGCCAGCGCCAGGAAGAAGGCGATCAGAATATTGACCAGCAGCCCGATGAGCTGGTGGAAGGCCCAACTGCCCAGCTGGAAGCAGGCGTAGAGCGCCAGCGCGAGCAGCATGGCGCGCGGCAGCCAGCGGGGCATACGGACCGGGCCCGAGCCCTCCACCCGCCCGGGGGGAGGCACGTTCGGAGGCGCCACACCTCCGGCGGGCACGCCGGGGGCGGCGCTCTCCGGGGGCACGCCGGAAGCCGTGCCCTGTCTGGGCACGGCCTGATCGGTTCTGTCCTGGTCACTCTTGTCGGTCTTCGGAGGCACAGGGCAAGTGTCGCCTACGCCATCGGCGGGCAGTGCGCCGACGTGATCGGTCATCCGTTCCCGCCCCGGCCGGCCGTCACCACGCGCCCGTCACCACTCCGTCCGGACTCCTCGGCTCCGGTACATCCGCTCCGTCCGGACTCCTCGGCTCCGGCACACCCGCTCCGGCCGGTCACCGCTTCTCGGCGGGGACACCGGCGGCGGCGCAGACCGCCCGCCACACGTCCCGTGTCTCCCATCCGGCGTTCAGCGCCTCATGGACCGTACGGCCGCCCAGTTCGGCCATCACATGATCACGCGCGAAGGAGTCGGCGTACGCCGCGCCGAAGTGGTCAGCCATCCGCTCCCAGAAAATCGTCAACCGCATGCACTCAGTATCCCGCTCCAGGGGTGCGCTCCGGCCCGTCCCGTACGCGGCAAGCCCTTTCCGTCCTACGGTCGGGGCATGGCTGGAACCGGAGCAACCGACCCCGCGCCCCCCTCCCCGCTCGCCCGCGCCGCGCGGTTCGTCTGGCTGACGGCCCGGGTGCTTGAGCAGCGGCGATTCGCGTATCACTTCCTGGGCGGCGACTCAGACGCCGTCGAGACCGCCCTGGCCGCGTATCTCCATGAGGACGGGGGGTACGGTCACGCCCTCGAACCCGATCTGCGCGGCCCGGTGAGCCAGCCCCTGCACACGGGGCACGCGCTGCGGGTCCTGGACTCCATCGGCCGGTGCGGCGGGCTGCGGATCGAGCGGATGTGCCGCTACTTCACCGAAGTGTCGACGCCCGACGGGGCGCTGCCCGCGATCCATCCCTCGCAGCGGGGCTATCCGTCGGCGCCGTTCATCCCGATCGTCGACGACCCTCCGGGCGAGCTGCTGGCCACCGGCCCGGTCGTCGGTCTGCTGCACCGCAATCAGGTGTGGCACGCATGGCTGTTCCGGGCGACGGACTTCTGCTGGGCCGCCGTCGAGCGGCTGGAGAAGTCCCATCCGTATGAGATCGAGGCCGCGGTCGCCTTTCTGGACGGGGTTCCGGACCGCTCGCGCGCCGAGGCGGCGGCGGACCGGCTGGGGCGGCTGACCCGCGAACAGGGGCTGGCGGTACTCGATCCGGACCGGATCGGCGAATACCCCGTCGCCGACGGCTACGCACCCGGCGAGCACCACTTTCCGTACGACTACGCCCGTACGCCCCAGTCACTGGCCCGGGGCTGGTTCACCGACGAGGAGATGGAACGCTCGCTGGCGCATCTGGAGAGCGAGCAGCGCGAGGACGGCGGCTGGCCGGTCAACTGGCGTCAGTGGGCGCCGGGCATCGCCCTGGAGTCGCGGCCGATCGTGACGGTCGAGGCGCTGCGGACACTGCGGGCGTACGGCCGGGCGATCGCCTGAGTACGGGCAGTCGCCCGAGTACGGGCAGTCGCCTGAGTACGGGCAGTCGCCTGAGTACGGTCGGTCGCGACGGGCGGAGTGCCACCCTCCGAGCACCCGTACGGGCGGCTGGCGCAGGAGCCGCGCATGCCCCGTTTCGGGGGATGTGCCGCCCGCCGAGCGTCTGCACCGGACGGACGGCGCACGAGCCGCACACGCCCCCCGTTCGCGCGAAGTGTCACCCGCCGAGCGCGCGTACCCCCGCCGTGACAGCCACCGCCGCGCCGACCACGACGAGGAAGGGGGCGCGCAGAACCAGCGCGAGCGCCGCCGCCGCCACGCCCGCCGCGCGGGCGTCGATGACGAGGGAGCCCTCGGCGCTGAAGGTCTGCTGTGCGGTGAGGGCTGCCAGCAGGGCTACGGGGAGGAGGGCCGCCAGCCGCTGGACGAGGGGGCGCTCCAGGGCGCTGGCCGGAACGAGCAGTCCGGCCAGTTTGACGGCGTAGCAGCCGACGGCGGTCGCCAGGATCGCGATCCAGATGTTCAACGGTTCTCACCCTTCGCAGTCCCCGGTCCGGTGGCGCCGGACTCCGTGGCATCCGGCTGCCCGGCGCCGGGCGCGGGCCGGGGGCGGCCCGACTCGCCTCCGCCGCCGCTCTCGCTGTCCGGCGTGCCCATGGCCCGGCCCTTGAGCCAGAGCACCGCGGGCGCGGCGAGTGCGGCCACCAGGACCGGCACCCCGGCGGGCAGCACGGGCAGGAACCCGAGTCCGAGCAGGACGGCGAGCGCGGCGACCGCCCGCTCGGTCGCCGTACGCAGCATGGGCGCGAGCAGGGCGAGGAAGACGGCCGGCCCGGCGGCGTCCAGCCCCCAGGCGTCGGTGTCCCCGATGGCCTCCGCGCCGGCCGCCCCGAGGAAGGTGGTCAGATTCCACAGCACGTACAGCGTGGCGCCGGTCACGGTGAAGCCGAGGCGCACGGCCCGCCGCGTCGGCTGGGCCAGGGCGACGGCGGTGGTCTCGTCGATCACCCAGTGGGCGGCGAGCGGACGCAGAAAGCGGGGCAGGGCGAGCAGCTGGGACAGCCGCAGCCCGTAGAAGGCGTTCCGGATGCCCAGGAAAAACGCTCCCGCCGCGGCGGCGAACGGGTTCCCGCCCGCCGCGATCGCGCCGACCAGCGCGAACTGCGACGCCCCGGTGAACACCAGCAGGCTCAGCACACAGGTCTGGAGCAGGCTGAGCCCGGACCCCGCGGAGGTCACCCCGAACGCGAAGCCCGACAGGCCGACGGCGACTCCGACCCCGAGCGCGTCCCGGACGACGGCGGAGTCGGGTTTCGCCCCGGGCGCGTCCCCGGCGCGTATGCCCGGCGGCGCCGAGGGGTCACTTTTCGGCTGAGCTGTCTGGTCTGCCACCCCACGGACGTTACCCGGCGCCGCCGTCCACGGTCTTGTACGTTATTGCGCCGCCGACCGCCCGGCGGACCGCACTGCCTGACCCGGCGCCGACCGCCCTGAGGGCTGCGGTGCCGTGCGCGACGCCGACCGCCCTGAGGGCAGCGCTGCCCTCAGGGCGCCCGCCCGGCATCGTGCGACGCGGACCGCCCGGCGCGCTCCCGGCGGTAGGCGCCGGGTGGCACCCCCACGATCCGGGTGAAGTGACGGTTCAGATGCGGTTGGTCGGTGAAGCCGACCGCCAGCGCGGCGTCCGTGGGTGTGCTTCCGGTGTCCAGCAGGCCGCGGGCGCGGCGCACGCGCGCGTCGGTGAGCCAGGTGTGCGGTGGCATGCCGTACGCCGCCTTGAAGGCGCGCAGCAGCGCGAAGGGGCTGGTGCCCAGTTCGCTGCCCAGCCTCTCCAGGGACGGCGGCTCGGCCATCCGCTCCTCCAGCAGGGCTCTGGCCAGGGCTGCCGTACGGGCTCCTGAGTCCCGGGGCGTACGGGCCGGGAGCCGCCCGCCATGACTGCCGAGGAGCCGGGCGACGACGATACGCAGCAGGCTGTCGGCGGCCAGGGCATTGCCCGCCTCGGCGGCCCGGCACACCCGGAGGATCAGCTCGGCGGCCCGGGGGTCGTCGGCGAGCGTCGCGCTGAAGGCGGGGCTGCCGCGCAGGGTGCTGATCTCGCCCGCGATACCGGAGACGAGGTCCAGTGAGGGGTAGAGGGCGACATACGCCCAGCCCTCGGGCCTGCCGGACCGGGCGCCGTGCGGCACCTCCGGGTTGATCATGATGGCGGAGCCGGGGTGGGCGTCCACCTGCCCGTCCGGCAGGCTCATGCTCTCCACGCCGGTGATGATCGAGCCCAGCAGAAAGCCTTCGTGGCTGTGGCGGGGGAAGGTGTGGCGGACATAGCGGGCACGCAGCAGATCGAGGCCGGGCAGGTCCTCGTGCTGCCAGTGCCTCGCCTGTTCGCGCTGCCGCGCCATGCCCATACGGCCATTGTGCGCTGCCCTCGACACTGCCCGCCCGGGCACCGCCGAGGCCGATTGTCAGTGGCGGGGTGCACGATGGTGGACATGGCCAGGACTGCGCTCGACTCCTTCTCTCCCGCGACCCGGAGCTGGTTCACGGGAGCCTTCAGCGCGCCCACCACCGCTCAGGAGGGCGCCTGGCGGGCGATCGGTGCGGGATCGGACGTGCTGGTGGTGGCTCCGACGGGGTCGGGCAAGACCCTGGCGGCGTTTCTGGCGGCGCTGGACCGCCTGGCGTCCGCACCCCCGCCCGCCGACGCCAGGATGCGCTGCCGGGTGCTGTATGTGTCCCCGCTGAAGGCCCTCGCGGTGGACGTCGAGCGCAATCTCCGCAGCCCCCTGACCGGTATCCGCCAGGAGTCCGTGCGGCTCGGCCTGCCGGAGCCGGAGGTGCGGGTCGGTATCCGCTCGGGCGACACCCCCGCCGCCGAGCGCCGCTCGCTGGCCACCAAGCCGCCGGACATTCTGATCACGACGCCCGAGTCGCTGTTCCTGATGCTCACCTCCGCCGCCCGGGACGCGCTCTCGGGCATCGAGACGGTGATCCTGGACGAGGTGCACGCCGTCGCGGGGACCAAGCGGGGCGCTCATCTCGCGCTGTCGCTGGAGCGGCTGGACGAGCTGCTGCCCCGCCCGGCCCGGCGTATCGGCCTGTCGGCGACCGTACGGCCGGTGGACGAGGTGGCCCGCTATCTGTCCCCGCAGCGGAAGGTGGAGATTGTCCAGCCCCCGTCGGGCAAGGAGTTCGATCTGTCGGTGGTCGTGCCGGTCGAGGACCTGGGCGAGCTGGGCGGCTCACCGGCATCCGATTCGTCCCCCTCGTCCGGGACATCGGGGGCGTCCGGGGCCTCCGACGGCGGGGACCGGCCGTCGATCTGGCCCCATGTGGAGGAGCGGATCGCCGACCTCGTCCAGGCGCACCGCTCCACGATCGTCTTCGCCAATTCCCGCCGGCTGGCCGAGCGGCTGTGCAACCGCCTCAATGAGATCGCGTACGAGAGGGCGACCGGGGAAGCCCTCCCCGAGAAGGTGTCACCGGCCGAGATCATGGCCCAGTCCGGGGCCGGGCGGGGCGCCCCGCCGCTCCTCGCCCGCGCGCACCACGGCTCGGTCTCCAAGGAGCAGCGGGCCCTGGTCGAGGAGGATCTCAAGGCGGGCCGGCTGCCCGCCGTGGTCGCGACGTCCAGTCTGGAGCTGGGCATCGACATGGGCGCGGTGGATCTGGTCGTCCAGGTGGAGTCCCCGCCGTCCGTGGCCTCCGGTCTCCAGCGGGTCGGCCGCGCGGGCCATCAGGTGGGCGCGGTCTCCACCGGCGTCGTCTTCCCCAAGTACCGGGGCGATCTGGTCCAGTCCGCCGTGGTCACCGAGCGGATGCGCACCGGCTCCATCGAATCGCTCCGTATCCCGTCCAATCCGCTGGATGTGCTGGCACAGCAGTTGGTCGCCATCGTCGCGCTGGACACCTGGCAGGCCGACGACCTGCTGGCGCTGACGCGGCGCGCGGCACCCTTCGCGTCGCTGCCCGATTCGGCGTTCACGGCCGTTCTGGACATGCTCGCCGGGCGCTATCCCTCCGACGCCTTCGCCGAGCTGCGCCCCCGGGTGGTGTGGGACCGCGTCGCGGGCACGGTGACGGGCCGACCGGGCGCGCAGCGCCTCGCCGTGACCTCGGGCGGCACCATCCCGGACCGCGGCCTCTTCGGAGTCTTCCTCGCGGGGGCGGACCCCAAGAAGGGCGGCGGCCGGGTCGGCGAGCTGGACGAGGAGATGGTGTACGAGTCCCGGGTGGGCGATGTCTTCACCCTGGGCACCACCTCCTGGCGCATCGAGGACATCACCCGCGACCGGGTGCTTGTCTCCCCGGCCCCCGGGGTGCCGGGCAGGCTGCCGTTCTGGAAGGGCGACCAGCTGGGCCGCCCGCTGGAGTTGGGGCGCGCGGTGGGCGCCTTCCAGCGGGAGATCGGTTCCCTGCCCCCCGAGGACGCGCGGGCGCGGCTGCTGGCGGCGGGCCTGGACGCCTGGGCCGCCGGCAATGTCCTGGCGTATCTCGACGAGCAGCGCCGTGCCTGCGGCCATGTGCCCGACGACCGGACGATCCTGGTCGAGCGGTTCCGCGACGAGCTGGGCGACTGGCGGGTGGTGATCCACTCCCCGTTCGGCGCCCAGGTGCACGCCCCGTGGGCCCTGGCGCTCGGTGCCCGGCTCGGCGAGCGGTACGGCATGGACGCGCAGGTCATGCATGCCGACGACGGCATTGTGCTGCGACTGCCGGACGCCGATCTGATGGGGCTGGACCTCCTGGACCAGGACCCGGCCCGGCTGGACACGGCGTACGACAGCGAGCAGGCCCCGATCGGCGCCGCGGACGCCGTCTTCGACCGGGGCGAGATCGGGCAGATCGTCACGGACCAGGTGGGCGGCTCGGCGCTGTTCGCGTCCCGGTTCCGCGAGTGTGCCGCCCGCGCGCTGCTGCTGCCCCGGCGCAGCCCCGGCAAGCGCACCCCGCTGTGGCAGCAGCGCCAGCGCGCGGCCCAGCTGCTCCAGGTGGCAAGCGAGTTCGGATCGTTCCCGATCGTCCTGGAAGCGGTCCGTGAATGCCTCCAGGACGTCTTCGACGTACCGGGTCTTACGGAGCTGATGGGCGACATCGAGTCCCGCAGGGTCCGGATGGTCGAGGTGACCACCCCCGAGCCCTCCCCCTTCGCCCGCTCACTGCTCTTCGGCTATGTCGCGCAGTTCCTGTACGAGGGTGACTCGCCGCTCGCCGAGCGGCGCGCCGCCGCCCTCTCCCTGGACTCCCGGCTCCTCGCCGAGCTGCTGGGCCAGGCGGAGCTGCGGGAGCTGCTCGACGCGGACGTGCTGGCCGAGCTGGAGCGCGAGCTCCAGTGGCTGACCGAGGACCGGAGGATCAAGGACAAGGAGGGGGTCGCGGATCTGCTGCGCGTCCTCGGGCCGCTGACCGACGGCGAGCTGGCCGAGCGCGGCGCGGACGCCGGCTGGGCGGCGGATCTCGCCGCGTCCCGCCGGGCGATCCGGGTGCGGATCGCGGGCGCGGACCACTGGGCTGCGATCGAGGACGCGGGCCGGCTGCGGGACGCCCTCGGCACCGCCCTCCCGGTGGGGGTCCCGGAGGCGTTCACCGAGCCGGTCAAGGACCCGCTGGGCGATCTGCTCGCCCGGTTCGCCCGGACGCACGGCCCCTTCACCTCCACCCAAGCCGCCGCCCGCTTCGGACTCGGCGCGGCGGTCACGGACGGCGCGCTCCAGCGGCTGGCCGCGGGCGGGCGGGTCGTCCAGGGCGAGTTCCACCCCTCGGGCATCGGCCAGGAGTGGTGCGACGCGACCGTGCTGCGGCGGCTGCGCCGCCGTTCGCTGGCCGCGCTCCGCCATGAGCTGGAGCCGGTGCCGCCCGCCGCGCTCGCCACCTTCCTTCCCCAGTGGCAGCATCTGGGCGCCAGCGGGCTGCGCGGCATCGACGGACTGGCCCGGGCGATCGAGCAGCTCCAGGGCGCCGCGGTCCCCGCCTCCGCCCTGGAGAAGCTGATCCTGCCGTCCCGGGTCCATGGCTACACCCCCGCCCTGCTGGACGAGCTGACCACGACCGGCGAGGTCGTCTGGGCGGGCGCGGGCTCGCTGCCCGGCAAGGACGGCTGGGTCTCCCTCTACCTCGCCGACGCGGCGCCGCTGCTCCTGCCCCCGCCGCACCCCCTGGAGCCGACCGCGCTCCATGAATCCGTCCTCACCGCCCTCGCCCCCGGGTACGGGCTGTTCTTCCGCCAGCTCGCCGACCAGGTCCGGGCCACCACCCACCCGGATGCCACCGATCCCCAGCTCGCCGACATCGTCTGGGACCTGGCCTGGTCGGGCCGGCTCACCAACGACACGCTGTCGCCGCTGCGCTCGCTGCTGGGTTCGGGGCGCACCGCCGGATCCACCGCCCACCGGGCCAGACGGACCGTGCCGAGGGGCCGGTACGGAAGCCTGACGGCGGCGGCCCGGCCCGCTTCCCGCAGCGGTCCGCCGACGGTCAGCGGGCGCTGGTCCCTGCTCCCGGCCGTCGAGCCCGATCCGACCCACCGCGCCCACGCCCTGGCCCGGGCGCTGCTCGACCGCCATGGCGTGGTGACCCGGGGCGCGGTGGCGGCCGAGGGGGTGGAGGGCGGTTTCGCCGCCACGTACCGGATCCTGTCCGCCTTCGAGGACAGCGGCCAGGCACGCCGGGGCTATGTGGTGGAGGGGCTGGGCGCGGCCCAGTTCGCGATGGACGGGGCGGTGGACCGCCTCCGGGC
>NZ_JBSGUP010000308.1:0-9519 GCF_053607985.1 Streptomyces sp. NPDC055078 | reverse complement strand
CTGGTGGGGATGACCACCGCCTCGCGTGCAAGGCCCCATGATCCGGGCCCGTCTCCATGCGCAGAAATCCAGCAAGGGCAGAATCCGCACGGAGAGTCACGGCAAGCCGGATCGCTGAGCGCGGTGTCAGGAATGGCAGTCGTCGGTGTGGAGGCAACCTGCCAGGGCCTCGGCACAGCTGGAGCAGGGGCGCACATATGCCCGCGCACCGCACAGGGTGCGATTCATCGACCGTTCCATGATGGCGGCAGACGACCATTCGTCGTTGAACGCTGAAAGACGACCTGCGTGAAGTCACCACCATCGGGCAGGCCGGTCAGCGCCTGCGTGAAGTAGTCCATGCCTGCGTCACTGGAGGTAGCGGCCGTTCAGGTCTTCGCCGGTTCGGGATCCCTTTTCCATGAGGCCCTCGACCTCGGCAAGGGTGAACACGGTGGCGCGCCGACGTGACCCGTCCGACGCCAGCCGGACTTCAGCGCTACTGGTGCGCAGTGTCCAGTTGCTCGCCCGCGCCTTCATGCCGCAGCTCACCACAGAGAGATTTCGATCATGACCATCGCACTACCCGCTCTGGATCTCGTGATCGCGGAGGCGAACCGGACGGCCGCCGAGTCGCTCGAAGCGACCAGTCGAACCGTGCTTCGATTGGACGAACTCGGCTACCGGCGAGTCTGGTTCGCCGAGCACCACGGGACCGAACTGTCGGCGAGCGTGGTGCCGGCGGTTCTGATGGCGCACTTCGCGGCACTGACACGGCGTATCCGGCTCGGGTCCGGTGGCGTCCTGGCGCCCAACCACGCGCCGCTGGCGGTCGCGGAGCAGTTCGGCACCCTGGCAACCCTGCATCCGGACCGCATGGACATGGGCATCGGCCGCGGGCCGGGCACGTTCGACCAGTCGATCGTACGGGCGTTGCGCCGGGGCGGCGAGCCGACCACGGACGCGGAGTACGCCGAGGACGTGGCCGCGATCCTGCGCTACCTCTCGGGCGAAGGCGGAGTGCGACTGCTGGCCGGCTGGCAACCGGACGCGGGCGGAGCCCGCCCGTGGCTGCTGGCATCCAGCCCGGCCAGCGCGGAGCTGGCGGCTCGGCACGGACTGCCGATCGCGCTGGCGCACCACATCCGGCCGGACCAGAGCGTCGCCACAGCGGAGCGCTACCGAGAACGGTTCACACCGTCGCGGTGGGCGGACCGGCCCTACGTCATGGCCGCGGTCGAAACAGTCGTAGCCGACACGGACGAGGAGGCCGCACGCCTGGCACGCCCGACCGACGTCGCGAGGTCCAAGCTGACCTCGGCGGCGCTGCTCTCCCCGGAAGAAGCGGCCTCGTACGAGATCCCGGAGGAGGCGCGCGGCACTGTGGAAGCAATCGGCGCAGCGCAGGCGCGCGGCTCGGTGGCGACGGTGCGCCGCCGGTTCACGGAGATCGTGCAGCAGACCGGCGCGGACGAGCTGATGCTCTACGCCTCCGTGTACGACGCCGACGCACGGATCCGCTGCTACGAGCTGGCCGCGAAAGCCGTCGAATAGAAGGCGGGGCGGAACCGCTCACCCGTCACCACTCCGTGTGCACGACCCCGAGCACGGCCGGTCGGCCGGAATCCCCGACGGCACAACTCTCACAAGGGACGGTCCCCAGAAGAAGCCGCACCTCGCCGGAGAGTGAACCGCCCAGGCCCCGTACGAGCAGTGGGACGAGGAGCATCAGCAATCCGCCACCGATCACTTCGGCGAGCGCACGCCACAATTCACTTCCCCGGCTCTTCTCTCGTCGGCGACGGCTTCGTTCGTACGCGCACACCTGTAGTCCAGCGGTGGCACACTCAGCACGCGTGGCGCCACCACCGAGACCCGCGCCGCTGGCCAGGCCCGCGACCAACCCTGACCGGAACCGGCTTCGGCCAAGGCGTCCTTGCCCATGAGCGGTCCCTGGGGGGAAGTGGGCCAGCGGTTTACCGCTACTCCAACGTCCCACGGCCCCGCCGCCAACAGCGGGCACGTCCGGTCGGGTCAGCACCTTCGCCGCGCGTTCTGACGGGGAGCAGGCCACTGCTGATGTTCGGCGCATGTCGAACGGGCGGGCAGGGATGTCGAGGTCTGGCGTGAAACGAGCGGCTCGTGGTGCCCCCAGCCTCGGGCGGGCCGTGCCGTACGCGGCCGGGAGCCTACCCCTCTTCCCGGCCGGGCCATGCATGGTCTTCGGGAAGTGGGTGTCGGGACGGTGTCGGGACCGGCTGCCCGCCGGCGCCTGGTCTTCTGGTCGGGCACGGTCTGATCGGCTCTTCGTGCTCACATCAGGCCTTGGCCCTACCTGGGACGGCAGCGCCCGTGGTCGAAGGCGGCCGGCCACCACGGCGGGCTACGGCGGTCCCGTACCTTGAGCGTGTGGACGTCAACACGCGCCGGTTGTGGCACTTCTCGACCCTTGCCGACGAGCTTCACTTCACGCGCGCGGCCGCGATCCTGTGCATCTCGCAGCAGGGCCTCAGCCGCAGCATCGCCGAGCTGGAGGAGCAGGTCGGAGTCCCGCTGCTGATTCGCACCACACGATCGGTCGCCCTCACCGAAGCGGGAGAGCTCTTTCTCCGTGGCGTGCGCACGGCGCTCGCGGCTCTGGAGGAGGGGGCGGCGGCCGCCCGCGCAACCCGTCCTGACCTCGAGGTACTCAGGGTGGGCTTCAGCTTCTCCGCGCTGCTGGAGCTGAACGCCCCGATACTTCGCGCCTTCCGCGCTCGCTATCCCTCGGTCACCCTCGAACTGGAGACCTTCCAGTGGAGCGACCCCTCCTGCGGCTTGTGCTCCGACGCAACGGACATCGCTTTCATCCGGATGCCGATCGAGTGCCCCGACCTCCACGTGGAGCCGATGTTCGTCGAGCCCCGAGCGGTCGGCGTCGACCAGAGCCATCCACTCGCCGCCGCTCAAGCCGTGACGCTGAGCGACCTCGTCGACGAGCGGATCCTCGCCCCGCGCACCGACGACAAGACATGGTTCCGGTTCTGGACTCTGCGCGACACCGAGCTGGATGAGGGCTCGCTCCCGCGGATCGGCCCTGTGGTCGGGTCGATGGAGGGGGAGCTGGAGAAGGTCGGGTCCGGCGAGGCGATCACCATCACGGTGATCAGCACGTCCAGATTCGCTCCCCGTCCGTCGATCGTGTACCGGCCGATCACCGACGTGCCCGGCTCGGAGCTGGCACTCGCGTGGCGAGGCCCGGCGACACCGTTGATCGAGGCGTTCCGTGCCACGGCGGTCGAGGTGCGTGACCGGGAGAAGGATCTGGTGTCGAGGATAGCGACGGCGACCGGCAGGCCCTACGAGTTCTAAGCTTGACGTTTATCCAGTCGGCCTGGTGATGGGGGCGATGGATGGATCCGGTCTGCCCTGTTTTCCGACGGGGTGAACGCGTGCACGGCGCTTGTTCTTCAGCCCGGTTGGTCGGCCGGGGCCTGCGATGGTGGGTTTCGGTGCGCTGGCCAGCTGAGGGGTTCTTCTGTAGAGGCGGCGAAATCCTCGACGGACGCGTGCGGGTGTGAGGCGCCCTTGGCGCGCGGGCCGTTCCCAGGGCTTGCGTAGGTCCTCAGCGAGGGGCCGGGCGAGACGGAGCTGGGCGTAGGCAGCTATGACGAGCCAGGTCCAGCGGTCGGCCGCGGCCGGTTCGCGGAGTTTGGGAGTAGTCCACCCCAACGTCTGCTTGAACATCCTGAAGGTGTGTTCAAGATCGAATCTGCGCAGGAACGCCTGCCAGAGCCGGTCCACGTCCCTCGCAGTGGCATCAGTGCCCGACCACCACAGCCAGACCGGCCTGGGGCTGTAGTCCCCGCGGAGATGGTCGACCTGAAGGCGGATGACGGTGCCTTCAATGACCGGTAGCTCTCCCTTGGGGTAGTCGGCCCAGGCCGAGCGCCGCACCAGTAAAAGGTGCAGACGATCCCAGGCAGCAGCGACGGCCTTCCCGTAGTGGCTGGTGTCGGACACCGTGGCGACCGAAGGGGACGGCTGAGTTTGCGGCCACCTCGAACGCGAACTCCGCACCGCGCTTGGGCTTGCGGCCGACCTTGCCCGGCGGCTGCGGCGGGGGCGGGAAGTACAGGACACGGTCCGACCGCATCCGACCCAGCATCTCCACCGGCAGGTCTGTCAGCAGGAACGTCAGGCGGCCCACGTCGTAGCCGGCATCGGCGACGACCAGGACGGGTGGATCTCCGATCTGCCACTGGCCCGCCACATACAGCCGCTGGAACACGTCCCGGATCTGCGCGGCGGTGACCGCGGTTGCGTCGTCCCACGGACACAGCCGAACCACGTCCAGCATGGCAGTCCACGACGTCCGCCCCTGCTCCAGAGCGGCGACGAAGGAGTACGGCCACCCGGGGATCATCTGGGCCGACCCCCTGCCACGACCATACGTATGGCAGAACAGCCGGTCCGGGCTGGTATTCGCATCCGGTCGCAGCCAGTTGCTCACATCGACGGCCAGGACCAGCTGCCCCTGGGCCGTCCGGGGAAGCGGCAGCCCCGCCAGCGCCCTACGCAACCGGGACACGTCGAGTTGCCCCCGGTTCACCCCGCCGTACAACGCACCATGCCCACGCTGGTACTCCGGCGCCAAGGAGAGCTCGACCAATGTCCTCACCGGGCCATCCGCACAGAGCAAGGCGTCACCGAGCTCGAACAACGCATCGCGCCGCCCAGTCAGACACGCATACAACTCTGCCCGGAAGGAGGAGAGTTCGGCAAATGCATCCCGCAGGACATCTTGCTGCAAAAGACTCATGGACACGGCCTTCGTCCTGGTCAAGTGCCTCTGTGACGGAGCACAGGATCAGGCGAAGGCCGCTCCCACGTCAGCTACTCAGCTGAACCGACGGCAAGTTCGAGGGCGCGTTCGACTCCGGACGATAAACGTCAAGCTAAGGCCACCCCTCGGTCTCTCTGCCGGGCGAGCACGCCCCGTGACACGTGCGGTCCGATCGTCCCGCCGTGTCCTCTCGCGAGACGATTAACAACCTGGCAGCGTGAGTACCAGCAGAGATCTTGTTTCACTTTGTCGCCCGACAGTGGTTGGCTTTCTGAAGAAGAACCGGCTGCCACAGCGTCACTGAGCAGCCGTTTCGTCCTCCCGCGCCGCTAACAGGTCTGCCGTCCGCAGACTCCCCCACCGTCCTCACTCCGGTGGGTCCTGCGCTGCCCCGACCCCGCCGCGGCCCTGTGCCCCGGCCCCCTTCGATCCAGGAACAGGAGTCACCTGATGTCGGATCACCCGGACCCCGAGCCTCCTTCGGCCGGCACCGTCCACACCCGGACCCCGCGGCGCGGACGCCTGGCCCCCCACGGGGAAGAGGGGGCAGGGGCCGTCAGGAAGCTGGGCCTGATCGTCAACCCGCTCGCCGGCATGGGCGGCAGTGTGGGGCTCAAGGGGACCGACGGACCGGAGATCCTGGGAGAGGCGAGGCGCCGAGGTGCACGACCGCTCTCGGGTGAACGTGCCGCCCGCGCGCTCATCCGGCTCGCCGCCGCCTCGAAGGGCCCGTTCGAGGTCGTGACCGGCTCCGGAGACCTGGGCGAGCACAGCGTGCTGGCCGCGGGGCTGCGGCCGGTCGTCGTGCACCGCACAGGACCCGGCGGCAGCGGGCCCGAAGACACCAAGGCGGTCGCCGAAACCATGATGTCCGAGGTCGACCTACTCCTGTTCGCGGGCGGCGACGGCACGGCACGTGACATCGTCGGCGTGGTCGGTGACCGTGTGCCCGTGCTCGGCATCCCGGCCGGCGTGAAGATGCACTCGGCGGTGTTCGGCGCCAGCCCCGACAGCGCGGGCAGCCTCGCCGCGCTGTTCCTCGACGGCAGCCCCACGGCCCGACTGCGGGACGCCGAGGTGATGGACCTCGACGAGACCGCGTTCCGTGAGGACCGGCTTTCGGCATGCCTTTACGGCTATGCCCGCAGTCCCTACGAGCGCCATCTGGCCCAGAACGCCAAAGCGGGTTCCCGTGCCATCGACGCCGCAGTGGAAGCGGCCTGCCGGCGCCTCGCCGCGGGGATGCGTGAAGGGACCCTGTACATCGTGGGTCCCGGCACCACGATGCGACGCGTCATGGACGCGCTGGGGCTGCCCTCCACGCTCCTGGGTGTCGACGCCGTCCTGAACGGCGCACTCGTCGGATCCGATCTCGATGAGCGTGCGCTGCTCGGCCTCATGGAGGGACGGCCGACCCGCATCGTGGTCGGCGTCCTGGGCGGTCAGGGCTACCTCTTCGGACGCGGCAACCAGCAGATCAGCGCCGAGGTCATCCGCAAGGTCGGCCGCGACGGCATCGATGTGATCGCGCCGATGGACAAACTCGTCGCCCTGGAGGCGGGAAGCCTGCGCGTCGACACGGGCGACGCCGAGGTCGACGCGCTGCTCAGCGGCTATCTGCGGCTTCACACCGGACCGGACCGCAGCGTCCTCTTCGCGGTGCGCTCCTGACCGGCCGGCCCGGCACACGAGGGACTTGAACTTACCCGTCAAGCAAGCGAGAGAAGGAGAATCTGGTGAAGGAACACGTGGCACACCGGTACATGGCCAACTCCGTACCGGCCATCAAGAAGGAGATGCTGGACTCGATCGGCGTCGGGTCCGTGGAGGAACTGTTCAGCCAGGTACCGGCCGAGCACCGCCTCTCCCGCCCACTCGATCTTCCCCCAGCACTGTCCGAGAGCGAGCTTCGGCGTCATCTCGTCGAGACCCTGGCCAAGAACCAGACCACCGAGCAGAACCTCAACTTCCTCGGCGCGGGCACCTGGCAGCACCACGTGCCGGCGGCCGTCGACGAGGTGGTGCGCCGCAACGAATGGCTCACCTCGGTGTTCGGTGAACCGAGTTCCGACCATGGACGCAACCAGGCCTGGTTCGAGTTCTGCAGTCAGCTCGGCGAGCTCCTCAAGCTGGACCTGGTTGGCATGCCGGTCCGCAGCTGGGGGGTGGCCGCCGGACACGCGATCCGCATGGCCTCGCGCATCACCGGACGGGACGAGGTGGCGGTGGTCCGCGCGATCGACCCGGAACGGCTCTCGGTCATCCGCAACTACTGCGAACCGGTCGAGATGCCCAGCCACATCAAGGTCCGGCTCATCGAGTTCGACCCGGAGACCGGCCTGATGGATCTCGACAGCCTGCGGCAGGTGGTCGGGGAGCGAACGGCCGCGGTCTACTTCGAGACCCCCTCCTACCTCGGCGTGATCGAGCACCAGGGTGCGGAGATCTCCGCCATCGCACACGCCGCCGGCGCGGAGACGATCGTCGGCGTCGATCCGATCTCACTCGGTGTACTCGCGTCGCCCGTGGACTACGGCGCCGACATCGTCATCGGCACCACTCAGCCGCTCGGGGTCCACATGAACACGGGCGGCGGAGTGGGCGGCTTCATCGCCACGCGCGACGAGGAGCGCTACGCCCACCAGTACCCGACGCTGTTCATCAGCATCACGGACACCGCCAAGGAGGGCGAGTACGGCTTCGGTGTCGCCCTGTTCGAGCAGACCTCATACGGACTGCGGGAGAAGGGCAAGGACTGGACCGGCCACTCGGTCTACATGTGGGCCATCGCCAACGCCGCCTACATGGCGCTGATGGGGCCGGAAGGCTTCAAGGACGTGGGTGAACTGATCCTGCAGCGTGCCCACTACGCCGCGCGGCGCATCGACGCGATCGAGGGCGTCCGAGTGACGCACCCCACAGGCTTCTTCAAGGAGTTCGTCGTGGACTTCACCGGCACGGGACGCAGCGTCGCGGAGGTCAACCGGGCCTTGCGCGAGTACGGGATCTTCGGCGGCAAGGACCTCTCCCGCGACTTCCCCGAGTTCGGGCAGAGCGCCCTGTTCTGCGTCACCGAAGTGCACACCCAGGCCGACCTACTGCGTCTTGTCGACGCCCTCACGGAGGTAGTAGCAGCATGAGCGTCAGACTTCGCGAATACCACGCCCCGGTGTGGAACGAACCGGTCATCCTCGAGATGGGCTATCCCGGCCGCCGCGGCCTCGCCGTACCCGAGGCCGAGGACGAGGTACGTGCCGAGGTGGGGGACACCGCCGATCTGATTCCCGCGGCACTGCGCCGGCATGACCGGCCGGCGCTGCCCGAGGTCTCCGAGCCGGAGGTGCTTTACCACTACCTGCGGCTGTCCCAGCAGACCCTCGGCATGATGGGGGTCAGCCTCTTCGGCACCTGCACGATGAAGTACAACCCGCAGGTGAACGAGGCGATCGCATGGCGTCCCGAGGTCACCGAGGTACACCCCTATCAGGACGACGACACCATGCAGGGCACGCTTGAGCTCGTGCACAGGTTCGACGCCATCCTGCGGGAGCTGTCCGGCATGGACCAGTTCATCTTCCAGGCCGGCGGCGGTGCCGACGCCGCGTACACCAGTTGTGCCGTGACGCGCGCCTACCACGCGTCACGCGGAGAACTGGAGCAGCGGGACGAGATCATCACCACGATCCAGACCCACCCCTCCAACGCGGCGACCGCCGCCGCGGCGGGCTTCAAGGTCATCACCCTGATGCTCGACGAGAACGGATACCCCTCCCTGGACGCCCTGAAGGCCGCGGTCTCCGACCGCACGGCCGCGCTCATGGTCAACAACCCCGACGACATGGGCGTGTACAACCCGGAGATGCGCGAGTGGGTCCGGATCGTGCACGAGGCGGGCGGCCTCTGCTTCTACGACAGCGCCAACTTCAACGGAATGATGAGCAAGATCCGCGCCCGCGAGATCGGCTTCGACGCCTGCATGTTCATGCTCCACAAGACCTTCGGCGCCCCGAAGAGCGGCGTCGGAGGGCCGGCCGTCGGCGCCTACGGGTGCTCCGCGGAACTGGCACCCTTCGTTCCGACTCCGATGGTCGCCCATGACGGCGACCGGTACTACCTCGACCACGACCGGCCGCAGAGCTGTGGCAAGATCCGCGAGTTCTGGGGCAACGTGCCCGTCGTACTGAAGGCCTACGCCTGGATCCGCGCCATGGGGGCGGAGGGCGTGGCCGAGGCCTCCGACATCTCCGTCCTCGCCAACAACTACATGGAGAAGGGCCTGCTCGCCATTCGCGGCGTCACCCGCTCCCACCCCGACGCGACCAGCCCGCGCCTGGAGATGACGCGCTACAGCCTGGCGCAGCTGAAGGAGGAGACCGGCGTGGACGTCCACGACGTCCAGAACCGCATGACCGACTTCGGCGTTGACGCCATGTTTACCAGCCACGAACCCTGGCTGATCCCGGAGCCGTTCACACCCGAGGCGGGTGAGATGTACGGCAAGGAGGCTCTCGACACCTGGATCGCGGTGCTCGCGCAGATTTCGGACGAGGCGTATTCCGATCCTGACATCGTCAAGAACGCGCCGCACAACCAGGCGGTCCACCGCCTTGATCACGCGGCGATGGACGACCCGGCACGGTGGGCCATGACCTGGCGCGCCTACCAGCGCAAGAAGGCGAGCGCCGACTCCGAAAGCTGAGCGGGTGACCGCACCC
>NZ_JBSGUP010000307.1:0-9525 GCF_053607985.1 Streptomyces sp. NPDC055078 | reverse complement strand
CTGACCTGCGGAAACACGGCACCGCGATGAAATGGTCGGTGGCGCCCCCGGCAGGACTCGAACCTGCGGCCAAGCGCTTAGAAGGCGCCTGCTCTGTTCCTCGATGGCGGCAGCCAAGTGAGCGCGCTTTGCAGCGCTGCTCCTACGTGTTGCTGGGGTCGCGCTGATTCGCCGATGGCAGACACATTGGGCGCGCAACGGACTGGAACAACGCGGCGAAGCAAGCAAACCTAGAGCGGTCCGGAGAAGTGCGGTTGTGCCCTGCTGTTCCCGTGTGCAGTTGGATGCCGGGAGCGCGAGGGCAACATAGCCGACGATCGCCGGTTAGCCAAACCGGCGATTCCGCAGACCATTGAACCTGCCGCGCTGATTTCCGCGTGGCGCATCCAGGAATCTCTCCGAGGAGTCTAAAGCCGTGTATGTCGAAGTCATGGAAGAAGAGTGGCTGCTATCCGAGGAGCAGGTTCGATCGCTGCTCAAGTCGATTCACGGGCAAGGGGGCTTCAATCGATCGGTGTACCCCTTCATATGCACCGTGGCCGAGCAGGCTCTGTTCCCGCGTGAGGCTCGAGCCCTGCGTGTGAGCGATGTGCTCCCGGAGGGCGACGGAGGTAAGTTGACGGTCCGTCGCAATGGGAAGGCGAGGGATATAGCCCTCCAGCCGCAGTGCATCGCGTTCCTCCGTGAGTGGATCAACGGCGCTGGTCTACAAGAGGACGACCTGCTGTTCCCCGGTACGCGAGGCAGGCCGCTCTCTGCTTCCGACTACAAGCAGATCTGGGAGCAGGCCCAAGAGGCCGTCCTGCCGCGAGACGATCTGTACTCGTGGCGCCTGGGGGAGCCCATCTCCATCCTCCGTGATTCCTGCCTGGTGAAGTGGCTGCGGATGGGCCTCTCATCCGTCACGGTTGCCGAGTGGGCCGGCGTGACCCCGAGTTGGCTGACCCAGCGTTACCCGCACTGCTTCCGCACAGAGAAGGTCGAAATCGACTGGGACCACCTGGCCGGGGTCATGCCCCTTCCGGACTCTCGCAGATCCTGATTCTCACCCCGCGCTCTGGCTGACACCCAGAGCGCGGGCGCCACCAGCTCACCCTCTCCTGCACCGGTCGTCCTCGCGCCGACGAAGCCGTCACGCGGCCAGCCCCCTTTGGCCAAGGCTCTCCGTGAAGCGGTCCCACTGCCCTGCCAGGGCTGGTGACCATCTTGGACCGGTCGATGCTCCGGCCGCCGACTCCGCGGGCGCCCAGCCCACCCTCACCTCAAGGTCCCCTCTATGCACGCACGCTTGCTGTCCATCCCTGCCGTGGCCGCCGCCTTGGACGTCGACCGTCGCACCGTTTACCGCTTCATCGCTGCCGGTGACCTGCCTGTCGTCGACCTTCGTATCGGACCAGGCCGATCCCGTGTACGGGTCCCCGCGGCTGGCCTCGACGAGTTCATCACGCGCCGTGCCGTAGTGCCGCCGCCAGTCCGCCGCTGACCAAGGCCGTTCTGGCCAGTCACCGTTGAACAAGGAGTAGAGCCTCGTACCTCCGCAAGATGAAGTCTGGCAAGTGGCAGGCGACCGTACGCAACCGGGCAGGAGACCGGTTCAGCGAGTCTTTCCCCCTCAAGGCGCAGGCGCGCGCCTGGGGCATCGAGACGGAGACCCAGTTCGCCCGCGGAGGCATGCGTGACCCGCGGGCCGGTGAAGTGTCGTTCCGCGAGTGGCACGACCGGTGGTGGAATGCCCGCGTCGTTGAGCCCCACACGCTTCGCGGCGACGCCTCCAGCATGAAGAACCACGTCATGCCCTATTGGGCGGACTGGGAGATTCGGGCCATCACCCGCATGGACGTCCAGAGCTGGATCCGAACCCTGGTCGAGAAGGGCGCTGGGGCCGCTGTGATCAAGCGGGCCTACAACCTCACGTCCTCCATGATGCGCGCGGCCGTCGACGACGATGTTCTGGCGGTGACCCCGTGCCGCAGCATCGACTTGCCTCAGATTGCGGTCAAGCCGCCGCAGTGGTTCACGCTTGACCAGGCGCAGAGCATCCTGGACGAACTCCCCGCCGCGTGGCGGACAATGTGCCTGCTCGGCTTCTACACCGGACTGCGCTGGGGAGAACTCTCTGGTCTGCATCGCCACCGCATCGACCAGCGCCGCTCGCGGCTGTTTGTGGTGGAGGTCAACACCAAGAGCGGCATCAAGGAGTACCCCAAGAGTTCCAAAAGCCGTCGAGAGGTCCCGCTCCCGCCTCACGTCCTGGAGGCCGTTGAACGCCACATCCACCGGCTCGACCGGGATGCCGTGGTGTTCACCACCGTCACCAAAGGCCGTGCCGGACGGCTCCTCGCCGACAGCAACTGGCGTCGGCAGACCTGGTGGCCCACCATCGAGGCCGCCTATTACTTCGACACCGACGGCGAGCAGCAACTCGTCCCGTACTACCCGCCGCACTCCATGCGCCACACCTGCGCCTCGTGGCTGGTCCAGAAGGGAGTCTCGCTCTACGAGGTCCAGCATCTCCTCGGCCACGAGAGCTTCCAGACCACCCAGCGCTACGCTCACCTGCAACCGGACGCGCACAAGGCTGTCCTCGGCGCTTGGGAACGCTTGGACGATCCGCTGATCATCGCTGCATGAACGATTCTTCGCCCCTGTCCGTGTAGGACGGGGGCGAAGGCGTTGAGAGGGTTGCGAGCAAGTGTGCTGAGGGCTGGGACAGAGATGATCACATCAAGCGCCCACCAAATGAACAGCCGGGAATCTCGTTGGGCCTGGCAGACCAGGGCATCGAGGGTGCCCTGGCGCTGGTCGGCTCGGCGCCGACAGCCACCATGAAACCAGTTCACGCATCACGTGAAGTGTATGGAAGCGGGCGAGCGCCAGGGCGCGGGATAGCTACGACCGTCAGCGTGCGTACGCGGGGTGGGCATCGGTGGTCCACCGAGCCACCATGCGCTACCTCCGGCCGCCTTCGGTGGCTGGCTCCGCGCGTTGGGATGCGGGCCCTCCGCGAGGAACGGCTCCAGCCCTGGTCCGCCGTACGGGACTTTCTCGATGCGTTTGCCTGCCGGCTCCAGGCCGTGCCTCTTTGCGTAATTGACAACGCGACGCCACTCCGCGACCTCGTCGTCATCGGGATCAGTGATCCGGACGCGCCCCTCGGCGATGAGTCGCTCGATCAGTTCCCGCGCCTTCGCCCGCCGGGCACGCGCGACGGGCCGCTCGCTATGGGCCGACCGAGACTTTGGCGGGCTCCGTCGGCTCACCGCTGCCAGCGACCGTAGAGTTGTCGTCGATCATCAGGAGCCAACTATCCCGCAAGGCATTGGCCGAACGCCAGCCACTTGACCTCATGGTTCCGAGCGCCCTCGTCGACGGCAGGGGGTCAGGGGAGCCCGTGCTGCCGTTCGATCAAGGCGCCGACCACCAGTGCACAAGCTCCGGCCCACGCCGCGCTGCCTTACCGCGAGCACAGCCGAAGGGGCGTCGGTCAGCCGCGGGAGTCCGCTGGGACCTCTCTGGAACTTCCGGCCCCATCAACCGGCACGAGCGTGAATCAACCGAAAGCCCATTCGCGCAGCTCAGCAGCCACCACGCGCCCATCACGGCAGGTCACGGCGCTCACTGGTCTCTTCTGGGACATTCGACCAGCAGGACTCAGTAGCTCCGCGCTGAGCGTCGCCGATCGTCGCGCGCCATCCGTACCCGCCGCCCGACAGCGCTCCGACCTGCATGACAATTAGCCTGACGCTCCATCAGAACGAGCGTCAAATGAGCGTCAAGATGCCTCGGGGAGCGTCATTTCAGCGTCAAGATATCGCCCGTAACGCCCACAATGCACATAGCGCACACCACCTAAACCCGCAGGTCAGGAGCCCTTCGCCGCCGGTTCGAGGATCGCTACGCACTCCACATGGTGCGTCATCGGGAAGAGGTCGAACGCCCGCAGCGTACGTGAGCGGTACCCCGCCTCACGGAAGTATCCCAGGTCACGGGCGAGCGCCGCCGGGTCGCACGCCACGTACGCGATGCGGCGGGCGCCCAGGGCGGACAGTTGGCGGACGGTCTGCTTGCCCGCGCCGGCGCGTGGGGGGTCGAGGACGATCAGATCGGCCTCGGTGATCCGGGTGCGGGGGAGGACCTGGTCGACCTTGCCGTGTTCGATGCGGACGCGCTCCAGGTCGCGGAGGTTGTGGCGGGCGTCGTCGGCCGCGCGCTTGGAGGACTCGATGCCGAGCACCGCGCCATGGTCGCCGACGCGTTCGGCGATGGCGCCGGCGAAGAGGCCCACACCGCAGTACAGATCGATGGCGGTCTCGCCCTTGCGGGGCATCAGACCCTGCATGACGGCCTTGACGAGGACGTCGGCCGCCTGCGGATGCACCTGCCAGAAGCCTCCGGCGCCCACGCGGTAGGTCCGGCCGTCGGACCGCTCACGGACGAAGTCGCGGCCGTGGACCCGGTGTACGCCGCCGTCGCGTTCGTCGACGCGCAGGACGGATACCGGCTTGTCCAGTTCGACCAGCGGCAGCCGGCCGCCGGGGGAGGGGGTGAGGATCACCTGGCGATCGTTCGAGCCGGTGGCCGCGATCGCCTCCACCGAGGCCAGTTGCGGCCAGGCGTGCTTCTCGATGCCCAGTTCGCTCACGCCCGGAGCCGCGATCAGACAGTGGTCGACCGGCTCGACGTCGTGTGAGCGGTGCCTGCGCAGGCCGGCCCGGCCGTCCGGGTCGACCGCGTACTGCACACGGGTGCGCCACGCGGGCACCTCGCCCGCGGGCAGTTTGTCGCCCGGTGCGGGCATGACCGTGCCGTCCCAGCCGGCCTCCTCGGGGGTGAGGCCCGCGAGCTGCCGCAACTGCTCGGTGATCACCTCGCCCTTGAAGCGGCGCTGGGCACCCGGCTTCACATGCTGCCAGTCGCAGCCGCCGCACCTGCCGGGCCCGGAGAACGGGCAGGGGGCCGCGATACGGTCCTTCGCCGGTTCGATGATCTGGACCGCGTCGGCCCGGAGGAACCGGGAGTCCTCGTCGCCCTCGGTGATCCGCGCGACGATCTTCTCGCCGGGCAGCGTGTGCCGGACGAACAGCACCCGGCCCTCTGCCGTACGGGCGACGCAGTGGCCGCCGTGTGCGACGGGACCGACCTCGACCTCGTACTCCTCCCCGACCAGTGATGAATCGGATGCGTTCGGCATGGTGAGGTGACTCCAGAGGATCGAGGGTCGGGGGGTGGCGGTGGAGACGGTGATCGAGGGCATGGTGTGAGGGGAAGCCGTGCCGCGGCGCCGGGGGAAGGGGCTGTACGGCGTGGCACGGACGACCAGCCCACCAGTCTACGTCGGCGGGAGAGGCCCCCGGTCCCACCGGACCCGGCCCGGCCCACCGGACCCGGACCCGGCTGCCTCGCCCCACCGGACCTGGACGTGGACCCGGCTGCCTCGCCACCGGACCCGGCTGCCCGCCACGCGGCCCGGCCCGCCCCGCCCCGCCACCGGCCCCGGCTGACCGCCCCGGACCCCGCCCCGTCCGTCAGTCCTGCTCGCTGCGCTCCTTCGGCCGCTCGTCCACCAGCCCCCGGCGCACCGATCCCGGCGCGTTCCAGTCCTGCCGCTTGCGCGCCCGGTTCTTCGCCGCCTCCGAGGACTCCAGCTGATACGGCACCGAGGTCACCATCACGCCCGGAGTGAACAGCAGCCGCCCCTTGAGCCGCAGCGCGCTCTGGTTGTGCAGCAGATGCTCGTACCAGTGCCCCACCACGTACTCCGGGATGAAGACACTGACCACGTCCCGCGGGCTCTCGCGCCGCAGCCCCTTCACGTATTCGACCACCGGCCGGGTGATCTCCCGGTACGGGGAGTCGAGGATCTTCAGCGGCACATTGATACCGCGCCGCTCCCACTCCGCCCGCAGCGCCTTCGTCTCGACCGGGTCCACGCTGATGCTGAGCGCTTCGAGTTTGTCGACCCGCGTCAGTTTCGCGTACGCGAGGGCGCGCAGGGTGGGGCGGTGGATCTTGGAGACCAGCACGATGGCGTGCACCCGGGACGGCCGCACGCTGTCGTCGGTGGGCTCGTCGGGGGCCGCCAGTTCCTCCGAGACCCGGTCGTAGTGCCGGCGGATCGCGCTCATCGTGCCGTAGAAGATCACCATGCCGAGCAGTGCCACCCAGGCGCCGTGCGTGAACTTGGTGGCGAGCACCACGACCAGCACCAGACCGGTGAAGAAGGCGCCGAAGGTGTTGATCGCCCGGGAGCGGATCATACGGCGGCGCCTGGCCGGGTTCTTCTCGGTGCGCAGATGGCGGTTCCAGTGGCGCACCATGCCGGTCTGGCTGAGCGTGAAGGAGACGAAGACCCCGACGATGTAGAGCTGGATCAGCCGGGTGGAGTCCGCGCCGTACACGACGACGAGCAGCGCCGCCGCGCCCGCGAGCAGCACGATGCCGTTGGAGAAGGTGAGCCGGTCGCCGCGGGTGTGCAACTGGCGCGGCAGATAGCGGTCCTGGGCCAGTATGGAGCCGAGCAGCGGGAAACCGTTGTACGCGGTGTTCGCGGCCAGGAAGAGCACGAGCGCGGTGGCCGCCGCGAGGACGACGAAGAAGAAGGTGCCGTCGCCGAAGACGGCGGCTGCGACCTGTGAGATCACCGGGTCCTGCACATAGTCAGCGCCGACCGCGAGCCCCCCGCGCAGCAGATCGTGCGCCGGGTTCTCCGCCATCTTCACATCGGTGGCCATCGCCAGACCGATGATCCCGCAGAACATGGTGACCGCCAGGCCGCCCATCAGGGCCAGGGTGGCGGCGGCGTTGCGGGACTTCGGCTTGCGGAAGGCGGGCACGCCATTGCTGATCGCCTCGACCCCGGTGAGCGCCGCACAGCCGGAGGAGAAGGCCCGCAGCAGCAGAAAGACCAGCGCGAAGCCCGCGAGCCCCTGCTCCTCGGCCCTGATCTCGAAGTCCGCCGTCGGCGCCTTCATGGTGTCGTCGAGGACGAGGGCCTTGTACGCGCCCCAGGCGATCATGGCGAAGACGCCGGCGACGAAGACATACGTCGGGAACGCGAAGAGCTTGCCCGACTCCTTCACCCCGCGCAGATTCATCAGCGTCAGCAGCACGATGATGCCGACCGCGCACAGCACCTTGTTCTCCACCACGAAGGGGATCGCGGAACCGAGGTTCTCCACCCCGGATGAGATGGACACCGCCACGGTCAGTACGTAGTCGACCAGCAGCGCGCTCGCGACGGTCAGACCGGCCTTGGGGCCGAGGTTGGTGTTCGCCACCTCGTAGTCGCCGCCGCCGCTCGGGTAGGCGTGCACATTCTGCCGGTAGGACGCCACCACCGTGAACATCAGTACCACGACGGCGAGGGCGATCCACGGGCTGAAGTGGTAGGCGGACACCCCCGCGATGGACAGCACCAGCAGGACCTCGCCCGGTGCGTACGCCACGGACGACAGGGGGTCGGAGGCGAAGACAGGGAGCGCGATGCGCTTGGGGAGAAGGGTTTCCCCCAGCCTGTCACTGCGTAGCGCCCTGCCGATCAGAATCCGTTTCGGCAGGTCGGTCAGTTTGGACACCCAGGGATCGTAAGGGTTCGATCCGGGCCACGCCCACCCACCACCCCCTTCCCCTTGCGGAATCCCCCGCTCCCCTCGTATCGGGGGTCTCGCGGGTACGGTGCGTACTCGGCTCGGGGGCGGTGCGTGCCCGTCGCGGCGGCGGTGACTGCCCGTCCCGGGGGCCGTGATCACCTGGCCCGGGGCCGTACGGCGGGCGGGACGGGACCTTGCGGCGGGTGGCCCGCGACCGTGACGGCGGGTGGCCCGGGGCCGTACGGCGGGTGGCCCGGGACCGTGATCACTCGGCTCGGGCACCGTGTGTGTGTAGCTTGGGCCACGGTCTGAGACCCTTGGAGCCCGAGACCTTTCAGCCTTGGGTAAAGGATATTGACAGCCGGAAGGACGGTCGTGCACATCGTCATCATGGGCTGCGGGCGAGTGGGCGCCGCTCTCGCGCAGACCTTGGAGCAGCAGGGGCACACGGTCGCGGTCGTCGACCAGGACCCCACGGCCTTCCGTCGTCTGGGTTCCGGGTTCGGCGGTCGCCGTGTCACCGGCGTCGGGTACGACCAGGACACCCTGCGCGAAGCGGGCATCGAGGACGCCGGCGCCTTCGCCGCCGTCAGCAGCGGGGACAACTCCAACATCATCGCCGCGCGGGTCGCCCGCGAGATGTTCGGCATCGAGCACGTAGCGGCCCGGATCTACGACCCGCGCCGCGCCGAGGTGTACCAGCGCCTCGGCATTCCGACCGTCGCCACCGTCCGCTGGACGGCCGACCAGATGCTGCGGCGGCTGCTGCCGTCCGGCGCCGAGCCGCTCTGGCGCGATCCGACCGGCGGGGTCCAGCTCGCCGAGGTGTACACCTCGCCCGCCTGGATCGGGTACAAGGTGAGCCGCCTCCAGGACGAGAGCGGTGTACGGATCGCGTTCATCACCCGGCTGGGGGAGGCCGTCCTGCCCACCTCGGAGACCGTGCTGCAGGAGGGCGACCTCGTCCATGTGATGATGCGCACGAACGAGATCGAGAAGGTCGAGGCGGCGTTCGCCGAGGGCCCCGAGGAGGGCGGTCAGTGATGCGCGTCGCAATCGCGGGAGCCGGTGCGGTGGGCCGTTCCATCGCGGGAGAGCTGCTGGAGAACGGGCACGAGGTGCTGCTTGTCGACAAAGCGCCCACGGCCATCTCGGTGGAGCGGGTGCCGCAGGCGGAGTGGCTGCTGGCCGACGCCTGCGAGATCACCTCGCTCGACGAGGCCGCGCTCCAGCGGTGCAATGTGGTGATCGCGGCGACCGGTGACGACAAGGTCAATCTCGTCGTCTCGCTGCTGGCGAAGACCGAGTACGGGGTGCCGAGGGTGGTCGCCCGGGTCAACAACCCCAAGAACGAATGGCTCTTCAACGAGTCCTGGGGCGTCGATGTCGCGGTCTCCACACCACGGCTGATGTCGGCCCTGGTGGAGGAGGCGGTGAGCGTCGGCGATCTCGTACGGCTGCTCCGCTTCAGCCACGGCGACGCGAACCTCGTCGAGCTGACCCTCCCTCCGGAGTCCGCCCTCGCGGGGACGCAGGTGGGGGATGTGGCCTGGCCGGAGGACACCTCCCTGGTGACCATCATCCGCGGGTCGCGGGTGCTGACACCGAGCCCGGAGGAGACGCTGGAGGCGGGCGACGAGCTGCTGTTCGTCGCGGCCCAGGCCCGGGAGGAGCAGCTGGAGGACCTGCTCTCCGTCCGCAAGGAGCTGTAGCGGGGGGTCACGGTCCCCGGGGCGCTGCCCCGAACTCCCCCTACGCCCTGCGGCGTGGGGGGACCCCCACCTACGCGCCGCGGCGTGGGGGGACCCCCAGCGCCTCGAACTCCCCCAGGGCTTCGCCTGGGTGGGGGTCCTGGACGAAGGCTGGGGGGTGAGGACGGACCCTGGGGTGCAGGGGCCCGCACTGGTCCGGGGCTGGGGCCCGGGTGCGTGGACTG
>NZ_JBSGUP010000306.1:0-9538 GCF_053607985.1 Streptomyces sp. NPDC055078 | reverse complement strand
GAGGGGCGGGCGCCGTTCGCATGTCCCGGACCACTGAGGATCCATGGAGACCAGGGTCAGTGCGGCACCAGTGCGTACGGCGCGAGCGCCGCCGCCAGTTCCTCATGGACCCGGGCCTTCAGCAGGGTGCCCTCCGTGGTGTGCTCCGCGGAGAGGACTTCGCCGTCGGCGTGCGCCCGGGAGACCAGAGCGCCCTGGGTGTAGGGCACAAGGGCCTCGATCTCGACCTCGGGCCGGGGCAGCTCGACATCGATGAGGGCGAGCAGCTCCTCGATTCCCTGGCCGCTGCGCGCCGACACCGCGATGGCGTTCCGCTCGATACGCAGCAGTCGCTGCAGCATCAGCGGATCGGCCGCGTCCGCCTTGTTGATCACCACGATCTCGGGCACGTCCAGCGCGCCCACATCGCGGATCACCTCACGCACGGCGGCAAGCTGCTCCTCCGGCGCCGGATGCGAACCGTCCACCACATGAAGGATGAGATCGGAGTCGCCGACCTCCTCCATAGTGGAGCGGAACGCCTCGACGAGGTGGTGCGGCAGATGCCGGACGAACCCGACGGTGTCGGCCAGGGTGTAGCCCCGGCCGCTGGGTGTCTCGGCCCGGCGGACGGTCGGGTCGAGGGTGGCGAACAGCGCGTTCTCCACCAGGACTCCGGCGCCGGTGAGGCGGTTGAGCAGGGACGACTTCCCGGCATTGGTGTATCCGGCGATCGCGACCGACGGCACCTTGTGGCGCCGCCGCTCCTGGCGCTTGATCTCCCGGCCGGTCTTCATCTCCGCGATCTCCCGGCGCATCTTCGCCATCTTCTCGCGGATCCGCCGCCGGTCCGTCTCGATCTTGGTCTCACCGGGGCCGCGGGTGGCCATACCGCCACTGCCGCCGCCACCCATCTGCCGGGAGAGCGACTGACCCCAGCCGCGCAGCCTCGGCAGCATGTACTGCATCTGCGCCAGCGCGACCTGCGCCTTGCCCTCCCGGGACTTGGCGTGCTGGGCGAAGATGTCGAGGATCAGAGCGGTCCGGTCGACCACCTTCACCTTGACGACATCCTCAAGGTGAATGAGCTGGCCGGGGCTCAGCTCACCGTCGCAGACGACCGTGTCGGCACCGGATTCGAGCACGAGATCCCGCAGCTCCTGCGCCTTGCCCGAACCGATGTAGGTGGCGGGGTCCGGCTTGTCACGGCGCTGGATGACACCGTCGAGCACCAGGGCACCCGCCGTCTCGGCGAGCGCCGCCAGCTCCGCGAGGGAATTCTCCGCGTCCCGCGCCGTCCCCGAGGTCCATACGCCGACCAGCACCACACGCTCCAGGCGCAGCTGCCGGTACTCGACCTCGGTGATGTCCTCAAGCTCGGTGGAGAGGCCCGCCACCCGCCGCAGCGCGGCGCGGTCGGAGCGGTCGAACTGGTCGCCGTCCCGGTCTCCGTCGATCTCGTGGCTCCAGGCGACGTCCTCTTCCATCAGGGCATCGGCCCGAAGGCTCTCGGTGCGCGTCTCCGCGAAACTCTCGCTCGGCTTGTCGAAGCTCTGCTCATCGAAGCTCTGCTTGTCCTGGGAAGGGGATGAAGAGGAGGTCATTGGATCCTTACGTCGATGGGAAAGGCCCGGGTCGCACCGGAAGGGCTCCGGCGCCCCGTATCAGTCACAACGTGTGACGGTCCCGGATGATTCCCGTACTGAGCACGAACCACGGAGCACCGAGTACGGAGCACGGGACACGGGCTTCAGGGCACGGTTCCGGAACACGGACTCCGGCCCTGCGGCAGCGTCACCGTCCCGTCGATGGTCCCACGGGGCCACGGCGACCGTCATCCCGGTTTCCCGTGGGGGCAGCCGCGGAGGACTTCGCCCGCGTGTGAGCCGGGGCACCCGCGGGGGCCTTCGCGGCCGCCTTCGCCGGGGCGGTGGCCGGGGCGGTGGCCGGGGCGGTGCTCTTCCAGTCCGGATGACCGGGCATCGGCGGTGTCCGCTCCCCGTACAGCCATGCCTCGAAGAACGCGGTCAGATCACGCCCGGCGATCTGTCCGGCGAGCCGGGTGAAGTCAGCGGTGGTCGCCGTGCCGTCGCGGTGATCACGAACCCAGGCGCGTTCCAGCCGGTCGAAGGCGTCCTTCCCGATCGTCTCCCTCAGGGCGTACAGCGCCAGGGCGCTGCCGTCGTAGACGATCGGACGGAAGAGGCTGATCTTCTGTCCGGGGGCGGGGGGCTTCGGCGCGGCCGGCGGCCCGCCGTCGGCACGCCACTGGTCGGAGCGCCGGTACGCCTCGCGCATCCTGGTCTCCATGAGGTGCCCGGACTTCTCCTCCGCGTACAGCGCCTCGTACCAGGTGGCGTGGCCCTCGTTCAGCCACAGACCGGACCAGGTACGGGGCGAGACACTGTCGCCGAACCACTGGTGGGCCAGCTCATGCACCATGATCGAGTCGACGTACCACTCGGGGTAGGCACTGTCCACGAAGAGCCTGCGCTCGAAGAGGGAGAGCGTCTGGGTCTCCAGTTCGTAGCCGGTATCGGCGTCGGCGATCAGCACTCCGTAGTTCTCGAAGGGGTAGCGGCCGACCTTCTCCTCCATCCAGCGCACCTGGTCCGGTGTCTTCTTCAGCCAGGGTTCCAGCCGGGTGACGTCCTTGGCGGGGACCACGTCGCGGATGGGAAGCCCGCCGGGGCCCTCGCGGGTGGGGACGGCCGAGGTGCCGATCGAGACCTGGGCCAGCTCGGTGGCCATGGGGTGACGGGTGCGGTAGGTCCAGGTGGTGCTGGGGCCGTCCGCCTCCTTCGCCGCCCGTACGCCGTTGGCGACCGCCGTCAGTTCGCTGGGCGCGGTGACCCGGAAGGTGAAGTACGCCTTGTCGGCGGGGTGGTCGTTGGAGGGGAAGACCCGGTGGCCGGCGTCGGCCTGGTTCGCCATCGCGAGCCCGTCGCCGGTGCGCACCCAACCGCCCTCCTCGCCCCGGGGGTCGCTGGTGTGCCGGACGGAGATCCGGGCGCGGGAGCCCGCCGACAAGGGGATCATGGGCTGTACGACGAGGTCCTCGCCCGCGGTCGCGTACTCGGCCGGAAGGCCGTTCACCTCGACCGCGCTCACCGTGCCGTGGGTGAAGTCGAGGTTGACGCGCTCCAGCCGTTCGGTCGCCACGGCGTCGATCTCGGTGACGGCGTCCAGGGGCGTGGTGTTGTTGCCGCGGTAGCTGAAGGAGATGTCGTACGCGACGACGTCGTACCCGGGGTTGCCGAGGTGCGGAAAGAGCGGGTCGCCGATGCCGAGGGGGGTCGGTTCGGGCGGCGGCAGGGTCGCCGCCACCAGGGCGGCCGACGCGACGGCCAGCAGGGCGACGCGCAGTCGGCGCGGGGAGGCGGCGGGCCTGCGGGCGGGCGGGGTCACCGGCTGGGCGGCGGTCCGGCGATCCGGCCCGGCAGGGGTCCGGGAAGCGGTCCGGGAAGTGGGCAGCATGCACTACCGCTACCAGTGCGCACCGCCGCGCAGGGCGAGGGCGCGCGTCGCACCACCCGAACGAGGTCAGCCGGTGGCCGCCGGATGCTGGGTGCGGCTCACGTCGTACACACCCGGTACCCCGCGCATGGCGCGGATCAGGGCGGGAAGACCGGCGGCGTCGGGGAGTTGCAGGGTGTAGGTGTGGCGTACGCGCTGTTCGCTGGGCGGCTCGACGGTCGCCGACACGACGGCCGCGCCCTCACTGGCGATGACCTCGGTGAGATCGGCGAGCAGCCGTGGCCTGCCGAAGGACTCGGCGACGAGGGTCACCCTGCATCCGGCCGCGTCCCCCCAGCGCACCGTGATCGGCTGCCGTTCCAGGTCTTTCATCCGGGTCACCGCCGGACACCGCTCACGGTGGACGGTGACCACTCCGCCGCGTACGGCGAAGCCGGTGACGGCGTCGGGCGGCACCGGCGTACAGCACCCGGCGAGCCGTACGGTCGCGTCCGGTACGTCGACGACGGCGTTGGCGGTGGTGGGCCGGTCGGGGTCGGGGGTGACGCGTGCGGGTCTGCGCGGCGTCGCGGCCGGGGTCCGGGCGCCTTCCGGGTGGGCGGCCAGCCAGGCGGTGATGGCGATACGCGCGGCGGGCGTACGGGCGTGGTCGAGCCAGTCGGGCGAGGGTCCGGAGACCGCTTCCAGTGATGCCTGAGCCGCACGGGCGCCATGGGGCCGCCCGGCTCGCCGCGCTTCCCGGGGCCCCTGAGGGGCGACATCGGTCTTCTGGCCGTCACCCGGCTCATCCGGACCGCCCGCGTCCGTCACGCGAAGAGCACCCCCGTCACCCGTGGCGCCCCCGGGATCAACGGCCTCAGTGACCTCAATGGTGTCGCCGGCGTCGTTTACGTCGGCCGCCCCATTGGCCCCATTGGCATCGGCGTCGTCGGCCAGGAGCAGATGGACGGTGTCCCCGTCCCTCAGCACCGTACTCAGCGTCGCCAGACGGCCGTTGACCCGTGCGCCGATACAGGAGTGGGCCTGCTCGCCGTACTGCGCGTACGCGGCGTCGACACAGCTCGCGCCCGCGGGGAGGCCGAGCATCCCGCCGTCGGCGCGGAAGACGGTGATCTCGCGGTCCTGCGCCAGGTCGGCGCGCAGCGATGTCCAGAACGTGTCGGAGTCCGGGGTGGACTCCTGCCAGTCCAGCAGCCGGGACAGCCAGCCGGGCCGGGTCGGGTCGGCCCGCTCCCCGTCGGCCGGCTCGGCCCCTTCCAGCGGTACGTACGGGTTGCCCAGGGCGATCACACCCGCTTCGGCGACCTTGTGCATCTGGTGTGTGCGGATGAGGACTTCGGCGACCTCGCCCCCGGGGCCCGCGACGGCGGTGTGCAGCGACTGGTACAGGTTGAACTTGGGTGCGGCGATGAAGTCCTTGAACTCGGAGATCACGGGGGTGAAGCAGGTGTGCAGCTCGCCGAGCACCCCGTAGCAGTCCGCGTCCTCGCCGACCAGCACCAGCAGCCGTCCGAAGTCGGTGCCGCGCAGGTCGCCGCGCTTGAGGCTCACCCGGTGGACGGAGACGAAGTGGCGTGGTCTGATGACGACTTCGGCCGCGATTCCGGAGTCGCGCAGGACCGTCCGGAACCGCTCGGCCATGGCTTCGAGCGCCGCTCCGGCATCGGCGTTGTCGGCGATCAGGGCGCGGGTGCGCTCGTACTCCTCCGGGTGCAGGATCGCGAAGACGAGATCTTCCAGTTCGGTCTTGAGCGCCTGCACGCCGAGCCGTTCGGCGAGCGGGATGAGGACTTCCCGGGTGACCTTGGCGATACGTGCCTGCTTCTCGGGGCGCATCACCCCGAGGGTGCGCATATTGTGCAGCCGGTCGGCGAGCTTGATCGACATCACCCGGACATCGTTGCCGGTGGCGACGAGCATCTTGCGGAACGTCTCGGGCTCGGCGGCGGCGCCGTAGTCGACTTTCTCCAGTTTGGTGACCCCGTCGACCAGGTAGGCGACTTCGGCGCCGAACCCGGTCTTCACCTGGTCGAGCGTCACCTCGGTGTCCTCGACGGTGTCGTGGAGAAGAGAGGCGGTCAGGGTCGTGGTCTCCGCGCCCAGTTCGGCGAGGATCAGGGTGACGGCGAGCGGATGGGTGATGTACGCCTCGCCGCTCTTGCGGAACTGCCCCCGGTGGGACGTCTCCGCGAGGACGTACGCCTTGTGCAGGATCGCGAGATCGGCGTCTGGGTGGTGCGCGCGGTGCGCGTCGGCGACATGCCCGATCGCGTCCGGCAGCCGGTCACGACCGGCCGGGCCGAGCAGCGCCGCGCGGCCCAGCCTGCGGAGGTCGATCCTGGGACGGCCGCGCCTGCGGCTGTGGGCACCAGGGTTGGCGGCCTCTGCAGTCATGGGGCACCTCCGGGCGTCATTCGACCGGCGGTGGAGAGAGCGGGAGCCCCCTCCGGGCCGGTGCTTGATGCTATCGAGCCCACCACGTGGAGCAGTCCCGCTCTCGCCGAGCGTGAACCGGATCACCCATTCGAGCGAAGCTCTATCACGCCGGGGTTTCGGTCGGCCCGAGGAGATCGGGCGCGAGACTGCCCTCCGCGACGATCACGGCGGGACCCGTCATCTCGATCTCGCCGTCCGGTCTCTCGGTGATCACCAGCCGCCCGCCAGGGAGATCCACGGTGTACGTGACGGGGGTGCCGGTGGCCGTGGGATCGGCGCCGTCCCGGCGGGCCGCGGCGACCGCGACGGCACACGCGCCCGTACCGCAGGAGCGGGTCTCGCCGGAGCCGCGCTCATGGACCCGCATGGCGACATGGCGCTCACCGCGGTCGACGACGAACTCGATATTCACCCCGTCCGGATAGACGGCTGACGGAGTGACGGGCGGCTGGACGAACAGATCGCCCGCATGGTCCAGATCGTCCACGAAGGCGACCGCGTGCGGATTGCCCATGTTCACATGGCGCGTGGGCCAGCTACGGTCGCCGACCGTGACGGTGACGCTGTCCTCGGGGAGGACCGCGCGGCCCATCTGGACCGTGATGTCGCCGTCCGCGCCGCCGGTGGCCCCGGCGGCCCCGGGTCCCCCGGGTCCCTTTGCGATGTGCACCTGCTTGACGCCGCCACGGGTGGCCACCGCGAGTCGGCCGGTCCCGGTGTGGCCCGCGCGCTGAAGGTAGCGGGCGAAGACCCGTACGCCGTTGCCGCACATCTCGGCGATCGACCCGTCCGCGTTCCGATAGTCCATGAACCACTCGGCCTCGTCCGCCATGGCGCGGGCCTCGGGGTGCGCCGCGGACCGTACGACATGCAGCAGCCCGTCGCCGCCGACACCGGCTCGCCGGTCGCAGAGCCGTGCCACGACGGAGGCGGGCAGTCCTATGGCGTTGTCCGGGTCGGGGACGATCACGAAGTCGTTCTCGGTGCCGTGGCCCTTGAGAAAGGCGATCGGCGAGGTCGGCGAGGGCTGTGTGGTGCTCACGTCGTCCATCGTACGAGGGGGCTCTGACAGTCGTCAGCGGGCAGCCGTCGGCCGCGCACGCGGGCCGCGGGCGCGCAGGTCGGGGGCGGTTCCCGGGGCGGCGTCGGAACGGGCAGCCCCAAGGGCCGGGCGCCCCGGGTGAGGGTGCCGGGCGTCAGGGGCGGGTCCGGCCGCTGCGTCGGTGGGGGCAGGATCCGGGAGTGTCGGGGCCGCGCGGCGTCAAGAGCCCGGGACCGGCCGGGGGGCGGCGAGGAGCAGGCACGGCGCGTGGCGGCCGTGCTTGAGGAAAAGGGCGCTGGTGGGTCCGTACTCGGAGGCTGGGCGCCGGGGCCGGCCTGAGCCGCCTTGGTGGGACGTCGGGCCTTGGTGGGACGTCGGCGGCGAGGCGCGTCAGCGCAGGCGGGCCACGCGCAGCACAGCCAGCGCCACCAGCGCGACACCCACCCCGGCGTACAGCGCGATGACGCGCCAGTCGGGGCGCACACCGGAGCCCCGGGGCGGCAGGCCCGGCCAGGTGTGGCCGACGCGGCGGGCGGCCATCACACCCCAGCCGGCGGCGCAGCAGCTGATCAGCAGTCCGAGCATCGCGACGACCGGGCCGCCGGTGCCGGAGCCGAAGGCGAGGGGGAAGCCGAACATCAGGGAACCGACCGCCGCGAGCACCACGATGGGCGCGAGCTGCCAGATCCGGAGCCGACGCGCCGGGCGCAGTTCGACCTCGACCTCGTCCGCGAGAACGTCCTGGTCGTCCGGACCGTCAGGACTCAGCCGGGACGCGCTGTCCGCCGCGTCCCGTGGCTGCTGGTCCGTGTCATGAGGGCCGGCCTCCATCGCCACACGCCCTCCCAACTCGGACTCCACGGTCGATCGATGCTCGATGATGGCACGGTCCAGGGCACCCAAATGACGGGCAGTGCGTCCCGATGCCATCACGTGATCAGGCTGTAACCGCTCGTTCGATCAACGCCAGCGCCTGCTGCGGAAGTTCCCCCCGGTGGTCGACGTCACCACTCAACCAATGCACCCGGGGATCTCTTCTGAACCATGATTCCTGACGGCGCGCGAAGCGTTTCGTCGCCCGAACGGTCTCGTCGCGCGCCTCCTGTTCGGTGCACTCCCCCGCGAGCGCCCGCAGATTCTGCTGGTAGCCGAGGGCACGCGACGCCGTGAGCCCCTCGCGCAACCCTTGCGCTTCCAGGGCGCGTACCTCGTCGACGAGTCCCGCCTCCCACATCCGGTCCACGCGCAGCGCGATGCGCCGGTCGAGTTCGGGACGGGCGACCGCCACCCCGAGCTGGACGGTGTCGTAGACGCTCTCGTGGCTGGGGAGCTGTGCGGTGAAGGGCTTGCCGGTGATCTCTATCACCTCCAGGGCCCGGACGATACGACGGCCGTTGCCCGGGAGGATCGCGCGGGCCGCATCGGGGTCGGCCGCCGCGAGCCGGGCGTGCAGGGCGCCGGGGCCGAGCGCGGTGGCCTCCTCCTCCAGCCGGGCGCGGATCGCGGGGTCGGTGCCGGGGAATTCGAGGGTGTCGACGGCCCCTCGTACGTACAGCCCCGAACCGCCGACGACGACCGGTGTACGGCCCTCGGCGAGCAGCCGGTCGATCTCCGCCCTGGCGAGCCGCTGGTAGTCGGCGACATTCGCGGCCTCGGTGACGTCCCAGATGTCCAGCAGGTGGTGCGGTACGCCGCCGCGCTCACCGGGCGGCAGTTTGGCGGTGCCGATGTCCATCCCCCGGTAGAGCTGCATGGAGTCGGCGTTGATGACCTCGCCGTCCAGCCGCTGGGCGAGGAAGACGCCCAGATCGGACTTTCCGGCCGCGGTGGGCCCGACGACGGCGATGACCCGCGGTGCGGGGGCTGTCCTTCTCACGGCCCCAGTCTCCCAAACCCGAGGGGGTGTCCCCGAACGAGGGAGGTGACGGTACGGCGGGGGCGTCGTTGCCTGTTGCGAGGTCGTGAACGCCGGTTTCCCGACCGGTGCCCCCGAGTGTGGCAACACGGCGCACCGGGCGGCGCGGAACGTCACCCACACGAGTACGCTATGGAGTGAATATGGGCGTTTTTGCACGGTTCCTTCGCAGGTCCCAGGAGAACCCGGCCGAGGAGACGACGGGCGGTCACCAGACCGAGGCCCCGGAGGACGCGCCCGCGGCGGAGGCCGTCGAGGCCGAAGGCGCGGCGGCGACCGATCAGGCCGGGGCACCGGCCGAAGCCGCCGAGGGCGTGGAGATTCCCCGGCAGCAGTCGGCCGGGGAGGCCGCGGACAGCGGAGCCGGTGAGGGCGCCCGGAAGTAGCCGCACGAGGAAAGGTGCCCCATGGGCCTCTTGGACAATTTGAAGGCCAAGCTCGCCCCGGCGAAGGGCAAGGTCTCGGACCTGGCCAAGCAGCACGGCGGCAAGATCGAGCACGGTCTGGACAAGGCCGCCAAGGTGGTCGACTCCAAGACCAAGGGCAAGTACAGCGGCAAGATCGATTCCGGCACCGGCAAGGCCAAGGAGGCCCTGGACCGCATCGCGCACAAGGACGACGGCGGCACCCCGCCGCCGCCTCCCGCTTCCTGAGATCAGCGTCCCGGACGGCCGCGGAGCAGTTCGCTC
>NZ_JBSGUP010000305.1:0-9584 GCF_053607985.1 Streptomyces sp. NPDC055078 | reverse complement strand
GCCGAGAGGGGAGGTATGCCCGCCAACGACGCCTGGGTGCGCAAATTCGACGCCGAGTTCAGCAAGCGGCTCGCGGAGCGTCACCTGATCGGGATCAGCTGGCCCAAGGAAACCGGTGGCGGCGGTGAGAGCTACCGAGTCCGCCTCGCCGTGGCGGAGGAGCTGTTGCGCGCGGGTGCATCGGTCAGCGCCCACTGGCTCGGGGAGAGACAGGTCGGCCCCGCCATCTTCCGCACGGGTTCGCCGCAGGTCCGGGAAGAGCTTCTGCCCGGGATTCTGAGCGGCGAGTTCGTCTTCTGTGTCTGTATGAGTGAGCCCGGCGCCGGCTCCGATCTGGCCTCGGTGCGTACGTCGGCGCGAGAGGTCGAAGGCGGCTGGCTGCTCAACGGCACCAAGACCTGGACCACCAACGCCCACCGGGCCACGCACGCCTACGTGCTGGCACGGACCGACCCCGAGGCGCCCAAGCACGCGGGGCTGAGCGAGTTCATTATCGACATGGACGCACCCGGCATCTCGGTCTCGCCCATCGTGGACATGTCCGGCGATCACCACTTCAACGAGGTCGCCTTCGATGAGGTCTTCGTGCCGGCCCACCGGCTCCTCGGCGAGCTGGGACAGGGCTGGCGCCAGGTGGTGGAGCAGCTCTCGTTCGAGCGGAGCGGCCCGGAGCGGGTGCTGTCGTCGTATCCCCTGCTCGGCGCGCTGGTCGACAGCCCCGATCACGCCGACGCCGGCATCGAGGCGGAGCTGGGGGAACTCACCGCGCGGCTCGCGTGTCTGCGTCAGCTCTGCCGCCAGGTCACGGACGCACTCGACGCGGGAGGCGCGCCCGTGCAGGAGGCCGCCACACTCAAGTACCTCGGGACGCAGTTCGAACGCGACGTCCTGGACGTCGCACGGAAGGCGGGGGCCCCGGCATCGGCGCTCCAGACCTCCTACGAAGAGGCACTGATGGCTTCCCCGGCCTTCACCATCCGCGGGGGCGCTCTGGAAGTGCTGCTCGGCCTCATCGCGAAGAAGGAGGTTCGCCTGTGAGCGACATCGCGGACGACCTGAGAATGCTCGCACGTGCCGTGGCGGCAGAGGCCGCACCCCGGGCCACCCGGCTGGAGTGGCGGGACCTGTGGTCCCGCCTCGGCGACGTCGGGATCACCGGGGTCGGCAGCCTCCGGAGTGCGGGAGAGCCGTCGGGCGATCTGGATGACCTGTGCGCCTGCGTCGAAGAGGTCGCAGCCGCGGGGCTGAGCACCCCGCTGGTCGAGAACGGCGTCGCCAGGTGGGTGCGGGGTCCGGACCACCGGCACGAAGGACTGTGCACGGTCGCTGTCACGGACAGCGACCTCCAGCCGGAGGACGGGACGCTCACCGCGACGGTCAGCGGTGTCCGGTGGGCCGACAGCGCGCGGGACGTTGTCCTCGTCGGCGCGGCCGGCGGGCCGATAGCGGTCGACCTTCGCAGCACCGGGGTGAAGCTCACGGTCCGGCCGGACCTCGCCGGCGAGCCCGTGGGAACCCTGTACCTGAACCGCGCGCCCGTCGAGTTGCTCACGGAGGTCACGAACGACGAGGCCCTCACCAGGCTCCGGATACTCCGGGCCGGTGCTCTCCTGGCTGCCGCGCGCGGGGCCTACGACCTCACCAAGGCGTATGTGTCCACCCGGGAGCAGTTCGGCGCTCCCTTGCTGAGGATACCGGCGGTGGCGAACAACCTCGCCGTGATGAGGACCGAGATCATCCAGGCCACGGCAGGGCTCGACCGAGCACGCGACCGGGCCGGTTCGAGCCAGTCGGTCGCTGCCCGGATCGCCCGGCTGATGTCCTCCCGCAGCGCTACGCGAGTCGCCGCCCTCGCCCATCAGCTCCACGGCGCCATGGGTGTGACCGAGGAGTACCCCTTGCACCGGCTGACCCGTCGGATCTGGGCCTGGCGGGACGCGGACGTGTCCGAGCGGGACGAGGCGATCGCGCTGGGCCGGCTGGCGTTCGCGGGCGGCGAAGAGAACTACTGGACATCGGTGACGGCATGAGCACCTGGCAAGGCATGGCGGACGGACCACTCGCAGGGCTCCGCGTCGTCGATATGAGCACCACCCTGATGGGTCCGTACTGCTCACTCCTGCTGGCCCAGCTGGGGGCGGACGTCATCAAGGTGGAGGCACCCACCGGAGACATCGTCCGGGGAATCGGTGACCGTCACGGCAACGGCCTCGGCCACGCGTTCATGAACGTCAACCGGGGCAAGCGCAGTGTGGTGCTCGACCTCAAGACCGACGAAGGCCATGCGGCCCTGATGTCTCTGCTGGCCACAGCCGATGTGTTCTGCCACAACCTGCGTCCTGCGAAGGCGCGGCGGTTGGGGTTGGAGTACGAAGTGCTGGCCGAGGGCAACCCGGGATTGATCTGCTGCAGCATGTCCGGGTTCAACCGGTCCGGTCCGTATGCCGACTTCGCGGCCTATGACGACGTCGTCCAGGGCGCGTGCGGTACTGCGGCCCTGCAAGGGGATCCCGACCCGAGCTATGTCCGGACGGCGCACGTCGACAAGACGGTTGGGCTGATGGCGACGTCAGCGATCATGGCCGCCTTGTATGAGCGCGGCAGCAGCGGCCTTGGCCAGGCAGTCGACGTACCCATGTTCGAATCAATGGTCGCGATGAACGCGATGGAGCAGATGGGCGGGCTCGTCTACGACCCGCAGGACGGGCCGGCGGGGTATGGACGGACCTCGTCGCCGTACCGCAAGCCCTACGCCACCAAGGACGGATTCGTCTCCGTGGTCGTCTACACGGATCGTCAGTGGTTGGTGTTCTTCGAGCTGATCGGCCGCTCCGACCTCGCGAGCGACCCCCGGTTCCGGACGATTCGCGAGCGGACGCTGCACATCGACGAGCTGTACCAGGTGCTTGAGTCGGCGCTTCCCGAACGGACCACGGAGGACTGGCTGCGGGCCTTCGCGGAGTGCGACATCCCAGCGATGGCGGTGCTGACGCTCAGCGAGCTTCTTGACGATCCGCAGGTCGTCGCCAGCGGTCTGTTCGAAGCCGTCGACCACCCGGACGAAGGGAAGCTCCGCCAGCCGGGCCTCGCCTGGCAGTTCTCCCGGACGCCCCCGGGCCCCACCGAGTCCGCCGCCCGCCTGGGCGCCCACACACACTCGGTCCTCGAATCCCTCACCGTCCATCAGCCCGTGCGACCCGCACGCCGCCACCCTGGCTGAGTTCGCATCGAGGGCCGGACGTGCTCCCGGCAACCAGGCCAGGACACAGTGACAGTCGACTGCCCCGGTCGCGGACATGGGGACGTACACCGCCGGGGCCACCCGGCCGGTGCTCCGAGCCGTGCGCTGAAGGCTGACGACCGCGATCCGTAGAAAGGAAGGCGTTCAGTGAACGTACGAGAAGCGGTGATCGTTGATGCGGTCCGTACCCCGGTCGGCAAACGGGGTGGCCGGCTCGCCCACACACACCCGACCGACCTGCTGGCGCACACTCTGCGCCATCTGGTCGAACGGTCCGGGGTCGATCCGGAGCGGCTGGCCGATGTGATCGCCGGGTGCGCGATGCAGGTCGGTGAGCAGACCGGCAACCTGGCCCGGTTCGCGACGCTGGGAGCCGGGCTGCCGCAGTCCCTGCCGGCCACCACGATCGACCGGCAGTGCGGCTCCGGACAGCAGGCGGTGCATTTCGCCGCGCAAGGAGTGCGCAGCGGCGAGTACGACTTCGCCATCGGCGCCGGGGTGGAGTCCATGAGCCGGGTGGATCTCGGGCCGCTGTTCGACCCATCGCGTGGCAAGGCCCCGTTCTATGGGGAGACCGCGATGGCACGGTACGAAGGCAACCTGTGCGCGCAGGGCCCCTCGGCGGAACTGGTCGTGACCAAGTGGGGCCTGACGAGGGCAGAGCTCGACGAGTTCAGCGCGGAGAGCCACCGACGGGCGCATGCGGCCACCGAGGCCGGGTACTTCAGCGACCACCTCGTGCCCATCGGCGGAATGACCCGCGACGAGGGCATCCGCGCGGCTGTCGACCCGGCGAAGATGGCCGCGCTCCAGCCGGCCTTCGGCGCAGGCGGGGCGATCACCGCGGGTAACGCCTCGCAGATCAGCGACGGCGCGGCGGCGCTGCTGATCGCCGACCGATCCGCCGCCGAAGCCGCGGGGCTGCGCCCGAAGGCCGTGATCCGGTCGATGGCGGTGGCCGCGGACGACCCGGTGCTGCAGTTCACCGCCGTCATCCCGGCCGCCCGCAAAGCACTGGACCAGGTCGGGCTGTCGATCGCGGACATGGACCGCATCGAGGTCAACGAAGCGTTCGCGCCGGTACCGCTGATCTTCGCGCGCGAGTTCGGCATCGGCACCGACCGGCTCAACGTCAACGGGGGTTCCATCGCCATCGGCCACCCGCTGGGCTCCACCGGGGCGCGGTTGCTGACCGACCTTGTATACGAGCTGGCCCGCTGCGGCGGCCGGTACGGGCTGCTGACCATCTGCGAGGCCGGCGGTATGGCCAATGCCACCATCATCGAGAGGGTCGACTGATCATGGAGTTCACCAACCGCACCTTCCTGGTCACTGGCGGCGCGTCCGGCCTGGGCGAGGCCACCGCGGTGGCGCTGCTCAATCGTGGCGCCCGCGTCGTTGTCGCCGACCTCAGGGGCGAGCCACCGCACGGCGCGGTGTTCGTCCCGACTGATGTCACCGACGAGGCACAGGTGGCCGCGGCCGTCGCCACGGCGACAGAGCAGCCGGGCGTGTTCGCGGGGGCGGTGAACTGTGCGGGCGTCGCGATCGCGGAGAAGGTGCTGGACAAGGACGGGCCGCACCCGCAGGACGCGTTCGCTCATGTGCTGGCAGTCAACCTGGGCGGCACGTTCAATGTGATCCGCCTGGCCGCCCAGGCACTCCGGGACAACGAGCCCGGGCCCGGCGGGGAACGCGGCGTCATCGTCAACACCGCCTCGATCGCAGCGTTCGACGGGCAGATCGGACAGGCTGCCTACGCGGCATCCAAGAGCGGCGTGGCGGGCATGACCCTGCCGATCGCCCGCGAACTGTCCCGGTACGGCATTCGCGTGGTGACCATCGCCCCGGGCCTGTTCCACACCCCGATGATGAGCACACTGCCCGAGGATGCGATGCACTCACTCGGCGCGCAGGTGCCCTTCCCCTCCCGGCTGGGCGACCCCGCCGAGTACGCGGCGCTGGCCTGCCACATCGTAGAGAACCAGATGCTCAACGGCGAGGTGATCCGCCTCGACGGCGCACTGCGGATGGCCGCCCGATGAGCCTGGTCACCACCGGGGTCACCGGAGACGTCGCGGTGCTCACCATGAACCGGCCCGAGGCGCTCACCACTCTGGGCAGCGACCTGATGGAGCATCCGGCGGCGGCGCTGTAAAGAGCGCTGGACAGCGAGGATGTGCGCGACGGCGTGAGGGTGTTCCCCGACATTCGACCACCGGTCTTCACCGGCTGTTGATGACAGCGCCGGCGGTGTGACCAGGAGCGCCGAACCGGCTGTGTTTCTCCGCGCCGTCGTCCGCACGGCGCGGCTCTGCGGCGCGGCCCTGCGGCTCTGCGGCTCTGCGGCTCCGCCGCCCCGGACAGGCGACAGCGCCCGCAGGCCAGTGTGCCTGCCCGCCCAACACCGCGCGGCGCTTCGAACAACAAGAACTCATCATCCGGAGTCGCTACGGCTTCAGGGGACCGGGCGAAGCCCAGGCGCGACGCTTCGACGCCTATGCGGAACCGAAAGCGAAGGATCCCAAACCATGAACGCTGCTCCCCTCGGCCCTACCTCGGCCAGTGCTCCCGAATCGGAGCTGCCTCCCCCCGCTCGCGGGAAACCCCGGCGGACCGCGTGGAACCTCACCGGCCTGCTCGTCCTGCTGTACGTCCTCAACGCCTCCGACAAGGCGGTGTTCGGGCTCATCGCGCCGTCGCTCAGTGAGGAGTTCCAGCTGTCCTCCGCGCAGATCGGATTGACCGGCAGCATCTTCTTCCTCGCCTATGCGGTGGGCGGCTTCTTCGCGGGACCTCTGAACCGGATGATGAGCCTGCGTTGGTCCATCGCGATCCTCGCCCTTTCGTGGGGGGCGGTGATGCTCCCGCTCGTCGTGTGGGCGACGTTCGCAGTCCTTCTGCTCAGCCGCCTGGCTCTCGGCTTCACCGAAGGACCCACCTCGGCGCTTCTCCACACGGCCGCCTACTCATGGCATCCACCGGAGCGGCGCGGCCTCCCCGGGGCGCTCATCACGGCCGGGTCGACCGTCGCCAAGATAGCCGTCGTTCCAGGGCTCGCCTTCGTCCTCGCGCACCACGGATGGCGTGCGACGATCACCGTGCTCGCGGCCGCGACGGTCCTCTGGTGCGTCCCATGGCTGGTCAAGTGGCGGCCGGGCCCGTACCTGACGGTCAGCAAACACGCGCCGGCGGCCGACGGGGCTGCCGACGCCGGCACGGTGCCGTGGCGTCGCATCCTCACCACCCGGACCTTCGTCGCGTCCGCGTTCGTCGCGATAAGCGCCTACATCCTCCTCACCGTCGTACTCACCTGGCTTCCGTCGTACTTCGAGAACGCACTCGGATACTCCCGCCTGCGGTCCGGCACGATGTTCGCGCTGCCGAGTGTTGTCGGCCTCATCACCCTCACCGGCGGGTCGCTGCTCAGCGACCGCGCAGTCGCGCGCGGGAGGCCGATCCGCCTTGTCCGGGTCATCCTGCCGTGTGTGGCGGTCATCGTCAGCGGCTTGCTGCTCATCAGCCTGCCGTGGCTCGGCTCGGCGCCACTGGCGGTCGCGGCCGTGTCGCTCTCGTACGGGCTCGTCATCGTGATCTTCCCGCTCATCAACGCCGCCATCGTCGAGACCTGCCCGCCCGGGCAGATCGCGGGCACACTCGGCGCCTTCATCGCGATTCAGTCGATCGGCGGCGTCGTCGGACCGTGGGCCACCGGCCTCATCCTCGACGCGTCGGCATCCAAGGTCGACGGCTTCACCACCGCGTTCCAGCTCATCGGGCTGGTATCGGCAATCTGCGCCGTCGTCGCGATCATCGCGGTCGACCCGGTGCGCGATCGGCTGAGCCCGTCGCGATGACAACGCCGGGCGCCGCTTTGACGAACGACTGCCGCCGTACGCGTCACGGCCAGGATGTACGGCTGACGCGGTCCTGGTACTCCAGGGATCCCTGCTGTCGCGTGTCAGGCGCTCTTCGTGCCACGTCAGGAGGGTCTCCCGGACATCGCCCGGCGTCCCACACGATGGCAGGAGAGCGGGCGGCCCGCCCAACTCCCAGGGGTCGGGCGGGGCGCACGGGTACTCGGCGGCGGTCACCGGTCAGGTCGCTCGACCGGCTGCCGCCGGCAGGGCCGTACGGCTGCTGAGGGTGCCGGAGAACTGGTCGACGACCCGGGCGAGAGCCTCGGCCGGGCCCGGGGCGACCGTCAGGGTGCCGTCGTCGCCCACCGCGATGTCCTTGTCGAGCGTGAACCAGCCCTGGACGATGTGTGCGGCGCCCATGGAACTGAGCACCGGGCGCAGGGCGTAGTCGATCGCCAGGACATGGGCCGTGGTCCCGCCGGTCGCCAGCGGAAGGATCGTCTTGCCCGCCAGGGCGTACTGCGGCAGCAGGTCCAGGAGGGACTTCAGGAGCCCGGAGTAGGCGGCCTTGTAGACGGGCGTGCCGATCACGACTCCGTCGGCGCGGTCGAACAGGGCGGTCGCCTCGACGATCGCCGGGTGCCGGAAGTCGGCGCCGAGCAGGGCCCCGGCGGGGAGGGTGCGGACGTCCAGCGGGATCACCCCGTGCCCCTGGGCGGTGAGCCGGGCGTCCAGGTGGCGCAGCAGTCGGGCGGTACGCGAGAGGGCGGAGGGACTTCCGGAGACGGAGAGGACGGTGGCCATGGCGGACCCTTCGGGAGTGTGCGGATTGCAGGGGACTGACTGGTGCACTGACGGGTGCGAGGACGCGTGCCGCGGCCGTACTCCTCGCCTGCGGGAAGGAGGTGGGAAGTCAGCGGACCCGGGAGAGGATGGCGCGCGGGCGGTCCAGGACGGCCGCGGGAGGGTACGACGGCGGTCATCCATTCCTCCGGGCCGGGCGTCCGCGGGCAGCACACGGGCACGGCGGCGATCAGCCCTCGGCGCACCGGGCGTGACGGTGCATCAGGTAGCCGGGAGCCGGCCAGACGGTGAGCGGGTGTGATGACGCCGGAGCACGGGCCCCGGGCGAGGTGGGTCGGCGGCAGCGCGTGCCGGGTCCCGCAGGACCGGAACTACGCCCGATTCAGCGCCGATTCGGCGGGGTTCGGCACGGGGTCAGCGGGTGCGTACGACGGCGGGGCGAAAGAGGGGACCCGGCCCGCGAGGGAGGCAACCGGGGGGAGAAAGGGCCGGTCAGGCTGCCCGCTGCCGCGTCAGGCGCCGCGACATGCGGCGGACCACACCCGACCGAAGTCGATGTGGTCACGGGAGACCAGGCGCTGCTCGGCATTCATGCGAGTAATTGAGCAATAGATATCGCTTCTCGTCAACCACGGTCCGGATACCGGCTGTCCCGGCCACCGGCGACGCCCGGGGCCGCGCCGCCCGGCGGCCGGTGACGGGAACCATCCGCGATGTAACCTTCCCTACATTTCCCATTGAAGCACTAGGGAAGTCTTGACGGCCCACCCGGCGGATGCCCAGGATGATGGACATGTCCCACACACAGCAGCGACTCGTTCGTCGTCGGCATGTCGACTTTGGTCACATCGGCAGCGCCGCCTGCTGTCCCGCGTAACGGCACGCGGCTCGCATATCGCGCGTACCACTCCGCTCCTTCTCCCTCCCCCGGGCGATCAGGCGCTCCAGCCACCACGCTTGATGGCCTGACGTACTCGTGAAGGACGACCGACATGACCACGGCACTTCCGGCCAAGGCCACTCCATCGGATACGCCGCCTCCCGATACGCACCATCTCCGCCTCGTGGGCCACACCGCACGGGAAGGCGGCGAGGCAGCCGGCTCCGCACCCCTCGTCGGCTACCTCGTCCTCGTCCCCGAGGGCACCGACCCCGCCCGGCTCTTCGCCGAGGATGTGACCCGGCCGGAGATCCGGCAGGTCGCCCGCCCGGACTCGGCTCCCTCGGGCCGGACGGAAGCGGGAATCAGCCTCATCCGCATCGATCCCGCGCGACGCGTCGCGGAGGTAGACGGACGTGAACTCGGCCTCACCTACCTGGAGTTCGGGCTGCTGGCCCATCTGCTGCTCCATCCCCACCAGGTGCATTCGCGCGAGCAGCTGATGGCCGGCATATGGGGTTACGACGACCACATCGGCGACGGGCGCACCGTGGACGTCCACATCGCGCGGCTGCGCCGCAAGCTGGGCAGAGCGCACCGGCACCGGATCGTCACCGTACGGCGGGTGGGCTACAAGTACGTGCCCGACCGGCAGGACGCGGGCTCAGCACCGTGCCGACGGCCGTGAGGAATCCACTGCCCGCGAGGAAACCACTGCCAGGGACGCGCTGCCGCCGCGCCTCCGGCACCCCGCGCCGGAATCAGGCCGGGCCGACCCCGGGCGCACACACCGCCGTCG
>NZ_JBSGUP010000304.1:0-9609 GCF_053607985.1 Streptomyces sp. NPDC055078 | reverse complement strand
CACGAGGTCCCGCCCAGGATCAGCCGCCGGTACTTCATGATCTCGGTCTGACCGTTCATCGTGAGGGCGCCGGCCAGCCGGTCACCGTCGCGGTAGAGGGCGACGAACCGCCCGTCGGCGGGGTCCCCGCCGGCCACCCGGACCTCGTCGGCAGCGACCGCGCCGACGAACTGGATCCGGGTGTCGTACCAGTCGGACCAGAAGTAGGGGACACAGCCGTACGGCTCGGGTCCGGCGGGACCGAGGGCGTTGCGGGCCGCCGCCGCGCCCTGTTCGGCGGCGCTCGTCCAGTGCTCAAGCCGCATCGGGCGGCCGAAGACCGGGTTGTGCCATCGGGCGACATCGCCCGCCGCGTACACACCGGGGACTCCGGTGAACAGGTTCTCGTCGCAGACGACGCCGTCGTCCAGGGTCAGCCCGGATCCTTCGAGCCAGCCGGTGGCCGGGGCGGCTCCGATGCCGGCGACCACCAGACCGGCCGGGAGTTCCGTACCGTCCGTCAGGCGTACGGACTCGACAGCTCCGTCTCCCTCCAGCGCCGCCACGCCGCTGCCGCAGCGCAGATCCATCCCATGGCGGCGGTGAAGTGCCGCGCACGCCCCGCCCATCCTCTCCCCGACGGCCCGGACCAGCGGTACGGGCAGGGCCTCGACGATCGTGACCCGCAGACCGCGTTTGTGGGCGGCCGAGGCGACCTCGGAGCCGATGAAGCCCGCCCCGATCACGACCGTACGGGCGCCGGCGTCCAGCGCCGTGCGGACGGCCCGCGCGTCGTCGAGGGTCCGCAGGGTGTGCACCCCGCGCAGCCGTCCGGCGCCCGGCATCCGGCGGGCGGCGGCTCCGGTGGCGATGACCAGGGCGTCGTACCGTACTTCGCCTGCCGTCGTACGGACTGTGCGGGTCGCCGGGTCCAGTCCGGTGGCCGTCGTGCCGAGCCGCAGGTCGACGCGCAGTTCCTGACGGAGGGTCTGCTCGGTGCGGAAGGGCGGCAGGTCCGCGTCGCCGTCGAGGAACGCCTTGGACAGTGGCGGCCGGTCGTACGGAAGGTGAGGCTCGGCCCCGATGAGGACGATCCGGCCGCCGAAACCGCCGCGCCGCGCGGACTCGACGGCCCGCAGGCCCGCGAGGGACGCGCCGACGACCACGAGGGTACGGGGGTCGCCGACCGGTCCCGGCACGGTGCTCGCGGGGCCCGTGTCCGCCGGGCTGCCGGCGGTCGGACCGGTCCCGGCCGGGTCCGGTGCGGTGCTCACGGCGCCAGCCTCAGCGCCTCGGTGGGGCACGCCTCGATCGCCTGGCGTACCGCGTCGAGGTCGCCGTCCGACGCGTCCTCCTTCAGCAGGACGAGTTCGCCGTCCTCGTCGATCTCGAAGAAGTCGGGTGCCAGGGCCTCGCACATGCCGAGTCCCGTGCACTTGCCGCGGTCAAGGGTGATCTTCATGTGTTCTCCAGGGATGGGCGGATGACGGCGTGCGTCAGCGAGAGCCGCCGGCCGGATGCCGCTCGGCGATCTGCTCGACGACGAGCTTGGCCGTCTCGGCACACGCCGTGGTCCCGCCGTTGGCGTACTCCTTGACGCCGTCACCGACGTTCCACAGATTGGGAATCGGGGTGGTGGGCGCGAGATCGAAACCGGCGACCGCGCGCTGCGGCGGCCAGCCGTCGCGGGTGACCACGGTCGACAGCACCCGGGCCCGGTCGAAACCGGCGAGCTGTTCCCGCAGATCGGCCATGACCAACTCGGTCTCGGCGGCTTCGTCGAACGCGCCGACAGCGGGTTTGGGCACTCCGGAGGCGGAGTACAGATTCCAGCCGTCGGGAGACATCTCGGGGCACAGTTCGGAGAAGTTGGCGATGTAGCAGAGCCGCCGGGTCTTGCCGAAGCTCAGCATGCCGGGCGCCTCGATCAGCCGCTCCCGGCTGGCGAAGTTCACGGTGATCATGGAGGAGGGCCGGTCGCGGCGCTTCACCTCGGCGCGGTAGCCGGCGGGCAGATTCCCCTCCCCCGCCATCGCGACGGTCGCGGAGGGTCCCGCGTTGCTCACCGCGAAGCCGCAGCCGACCTCGGTCGTCTCCCCGTCGCGCAGGACCCTCGCGCCGGTCACCCGGCCGTCCTCCACCGTCAGCGAGGTGACCTCGCTGTTCAGCCAGATCTCACCGCCGTGCCGGGTGACGACCCCGGCGAGCGCCCGCCAGGCCCCGATGGTGCCCTCGGGGTGGAAGCCGAACTTCTTGAAGGCGCTCTTGCGGGTGAAGTAGGTGAGGAAGACCCTCGCCGGAAGCTCCTCGGAGCCCACCGCGAAGATCGATCCGCAGATATTGCGGAAGACCGCGTGGACGTTCTCGTTCCTGGTGTATTTGGCCACCCACTCGGCGGTGGTCAGTTCGCCCTCGGGCAGTCCGTCGTCCTCGCGGGCCGCGCCGATCCCCTTCATCAGCTTGGCGCCCTGCCGGGTCAGCTGCCCGAGCAGCACGCCCCAGCCTCCCTTGGTGACGTCGACGTCCTTGCCGCCGATCCGGTACAGCAGTGGCGGCTTGGGCATCCGTACGTCGTAGGGGGCGCCGACCTCGGCGAAGGTCTCCTCGGCGATGCCGCCCAGCTCCAGGACGATGGCACCGTTGTTGACCTTGAATCCGTCGATGTCATGAGTGGAGGCGCGTCCGCCGACCTGGTCGAGGCGTTCGACGACAAGGGTGCGGTAGCCGCGGTGGGCGAGCCGTGCGGCGGTGAACATACCGCCGGCTCCGGCCCCGACGACCAGCGCGTCGACGTCTTTCATCCGGGTTCTCTCCGTTTCTCTGAGGTCCTTGAAGGTCCTTGAGGACGCCGCGTCAGTACGAGGCGGGCAGGTGCAGGCTGTGCTGGGCGATGAAGTTCAGGACCATCTCCCGGCTGACCGGGGCGGTGCGCAGCAGCCGTGCGACGAACCAGAGGTCGGCGAGGCCGTACTCCCGGGACAGGCCGTTGCCGCCATGGGTCTGGATGGACTGGTCGAGTGCCCTCAGGGAGGCGTCGGCGGCGGCGAACTTGGCGATGTTGGCGGCCTCCGCCGCGTCCTGCCCGCTGTCGTACAGCTCCGCCGAGCGGGCGGCGGCCAGCCGGGCGAGTTCGACGGCGGCATAGGCTTCGGCGAGAGGGTGGGACACGCCCTGGTGGGAGCCGATCGGGGCGTTCCACACGGTGCGTTCGCGCGCGTAGGCGGCGGCCTTGTCGAGGGCGTACCGGCCGATGCCGTTGCTGAGCGCGGCGGCGAGGATCCGTTCGGGGTTGAGACCGGCGAAGACCTGGCGCAGTCCGCGTCCGGCTTCGCCGATGAGGGCTTCGGGACCGAGGCGTACCTCGTCGAGAAAGAGGGTGAACTGCTTCTCCGGGACGTTCAGCTCGGTGGGGATGGCCTGTTTGGTGAGGCCGGGCGCGTCGGTGGGCACCACGAAGAGGGACAGGGGCGCACGCCCCGAGGGGTCAGGGTCCCCGTCGCGGGCCACGACCAGGACGGCCGCTGCCTCGTCGACGCCGGAGATATAGTACTTGGTGCCGGTCAGCCGCCACCCGTCACCGTCGCGGCGCGCGGTCGTGGACACCCGGTGGCTGTTGGAGCCGGCGTCCGGCTCGGTGAGCGCGAACACCATCTTCCGGCTGCCGTCGGCCATCCCGGGCAGCCACTCGGCCTTCATCGCGGGCGAGCCGTGCTTCCAGACGATGGATCCCGTGATGGCGGGTGAGATCACACCCATCAGAAGGGGCATGCCGTGGGCGGCCAGCTCCTCCAGGACGACCTGGTAGTCGGCGAGACCGCCGCCGCCCCCGCCGTACTCCTCGGGGAGGTGGACGCCGAGGAAGCCGTTGCGGCCCAGTTCCTCCCAGAGTTCGCCGACCTGGCCTCCCTCGCGTGCGCGGTTGGCGAAGTAGGTGTGGCCGTACCGCTCGGCGATCCTGCCGACGCTCTCGCGGAGCGCGGCGTGCTCCTTGCTGTCGACGATCAGTCCTGTCATTCCGTCACCGTCCCTGGTAGTGCGGTTCGCGTTTGCCGATGAACGACGCGATGGCTTCGGCCGCGTCCGCCGTTGCCGCGGTGCGGCTCAGGGAGCGCACCTCCGCGGCGAGTTGTCCGGTGAGCGTGCGGGCATCCGACGCGCGCAGCAGCCGGCGCATTCCCGCATAGGCGCGGGTGGGTCCGGCAGCGAGCCTCCTGGCCGACTCGAACGCCTCCCGGTGCAGGGTGTCGTCCGGGACGACCCGGGTCACCAGGCCCCATTCGGCGGCCTCGTGGGCCGTCAGGGTCCGCTGTCCGTAGAAGAGTTCCGCCGTCCGCCGGACACCGATGAGGCGGGGCAGGAACCAGGAGGCGCCGCCGTCGCCGGTGAGTCCGAGGGCGGCGAAGCCGAGGGCGAACCGGGTGCGCTCCGCCGCGTAGACGAGATCGGCGCAGTACACCAGGCCGAGGCCGCCTCCTGCGGCGGCGCCGTGCACAGCGCACACGATGGGCACGTCCAGCGCGCTGAAGATGTCGAGCGCCCGGTGGTGGACACCGGCCATGCCGTTGAGCAGTGCGGGCAGTTCGCCCTCGGCGGCCCCGGCGAACACCTTGATGTCGCCTCCCACGGTGAAGGCCGGTCCTGCGGCGCTGAACAGCACGGCCCGCACCTTCTCGTCCTCCTGGCAGCGGCGGGCGGTCTCCAGCAGCTCATCGGCCGTCCGGGCGTCCAGCGCGTTGCGGGCGGCGGGCCGGTTGAGCCGGATGTGGGCGAGGCCGTCGGTGACGTCGAACTCGATGCGGGTCAGTTCGGTGAGCCGGGGTGCGGGCTCCGGCCGCCCGGGCGCAGCCGCGGACACGGACTCGGGCTCGCGCTCGGGCACGGGCACGGACTCCGGCACGGGTTCGCGCTCGGGCACGGGCTCGGGCACGGGCTCGGGCTCGGGCTCAGGCTCGGGCTCAGAGCCTTCTCCCTTCAGTGCCCGCGCCCACCGTGCCGTATCCATGTGCTGCACGAGCTCCGTGATCCGGTGGCCCGTGAAGCGCAGCAGATGCACGAAGGACGCGTCGAGCGGAGCCCCGCTCTCCCGGCCCTTCCCTGTGTACCGGCCGATGACGAGCAGTCGTCCGTCGTCGATGCGGTGGAACTCCCTCGGCTCGGCGCGCGCGTGGAAGTGCCGGGCGATCCGGCCCCAGAAGTCGTGCCGCATCCGCTCGGGTCCGGCGTGGACGCCGCCGAGGTCCAGCGGCAGTCCCTCGCTGGTGTGTCCCCGGAAGCCGGGGTGCAGCAGTTCGGCCAGACACCCCTGGTCGCCGTCGGCCAGGGCGTCGTACAGCCGGCGGGCCGCCGCGATCGCCGCCTCGGTGCTCACGGTGTCCGGAACTTCGGCTCCGCTCATCAGGGACGCACCTCCTTCACTCCTAGAATCTAATTTAAAATAAATAAGCTCGTCAAGCCTCTGCCACCCACCCCGGGCCCTGCTCAGCCCCGCTCCGCGCCCACCACCGACACGAACGAGACACAGGCGCCGGGACGGCCGCCCAGATTCTGGGTGAGGGCCAGCCGGGGGCCGCTCAGCTGCCGTTCACCGGCCTCGCCCCGGAACTGGAGCCAGCATTCGTAGAGCATCCGCAGCCCGCTCGCCCCCACCGGATGCCCGAACGACTTCAGCCCGCCGTCCGGGTTGACCGGCAGCCGCCCGCCGAGTTCGAAGGCTCCGTCCAGGACGTCTCTCCAGGCACGGCCCCGTTCGGCGAAGCCCAGGTCCTCCATCAGCACCACCTCGGTGGGCGTGAAGCAGTCGTGCACCTCGGCGAAGGAGACCTCCGTACGCGGATCGGTGATCCCGGCCTGCCGGTACGCCTCCCGGGCGCTGCGGACGACCTCGGGGAACGTGGTGTAGTCGTAGTCGGGGTCGGCCGCTGCCCGGCCCGGCCCGGCCGTCAGCGACAGCGCCTTCACATAGACGGGACGGTCGGTGTACCGATGCGCGTCCTCGGCGCGCACGATCAGCGCGCAGGCGGCCCCGTCCGAGACCCCCGAGCAGTCGAAGACCCCGAGCCTGCCCGCCACCAGCGGCGCGGCGGCGATCTTCTCCTTGGACACCGGGGTACGGAACTGGGCGCGCGGGTTGCGCGCCCCATTGGCGTGGTTCTTCCACGCGACATGGGTCATGGCCTCTCGCATGGCCGCCGGATCGACGCCGTACGCGGCGCAGTAGGCCGGGTCGAGCAGGGAGAAGGCCGCCGGGGCGGTCAGCGAGTTCTCCGGCGCGGTACCGTCGCCGGGCGGGTCCATCCGGGTCAGCCCGCTGAATCCGGAGTCCTTCAGCTTCTCCACTCCGACGGCCATGACCCGGTCGTAGGCGCCGGACGCCACGGCGTAGCAGGCGTTGCGGAAGGCGTCCGAGCCGGTGGCGCAGTAGTTCTCCACGCGGGTGACCGGCCGGTGGTCCAGGCCCAGCGGACGGCTGAGGGTGAGCCCGGACTGCCCGGAGCCGAGGGTGCCCAGCCAGTACGCCTCCACATCGGACACCCCGGTGCCCTCGACACCGTCCAGGCACTCCCGTACGGCGTCGATCAGCAGATCGTCGGCGGAGCTGTTCCAGTGTTCGCCGAAGCGGGTGCAGCCCATGCTCACGATGGCCACGCGGTCCTTGATCCCCTGTGCGTTCATCGGTCGTCGTCCACGGGTAGGGCCTTCCAGAAGTAGTTGTGCACGCCCTGTGCGGTGTAGAGCCGGCGGAAACTCGGCGTGACCCGGGTGCCGACCTCGATCTCATCCGGTGCCGCGTCGGTGAGTTCGAGCGTGCAGCGCCCGCCGCCGTCGAAGTCGACCACGGCGTCGATCATCGGTGGGGAGGGCGAGTGGGCGAGCCGGTCCACGGTGAAGGTGGTCACCGTGCCCCGCGCGTCTGCCAGCGGCAGCGGGTCCATCGCGTCCGGCGTTCCGCAGTTCTTGCAGACCCGGGCGGGCGGCAGATGGGCGAAGTCGCAGTCACGGCAGCGGGAGCCGGTGAAGGAGAACTTCCACGCCCGCGCCCGCGCCGACGGGGGTGCCGCGGGCAGATCGGGCTCGGGACGCCGTGGCGCCTCCCGTTCCAGGAGTCCGCGCCAGGACAGATAGGTCACGTACGGTACGTCCCGGCCCGACGCCGACTGGTCGGCGACCGGCCGGGGCTGACGTCCGGTCCGCACCCGGTCGGTGACGCGGAGGACGAGCGCGTCGCAGCCGTCCACGGCGGCGAGCACGAGCACCGTCTCCCCCGGCTGGGCCCGGTCCAGCACCTCGGCCAGCCCGAGCCCCGCGTCGGCGGCTCCGCTCCAGCCGCGCCGCCAGGAAGAGGTGATCCGCCCCCGGATGCCCGCCCGCCTGGCCACCAGGGGGTTGGGCGAGGAGATCACGACATGGTCGGGCTCGGCCACCCCCGCCTGCTTCAGGGCCCGCTGCCCGGCGTCGGTCACCAGCGGCAGATAGCGCTCCAGTCCGAAGCGGTCCTCCCAGCGGCGGGCAGCCGGTTCGCCCGGGGCCCGCCACCGGTCGAGGAACTCGGCCGTCCGCGAGGCCCGCCCCACGATGCGCGCGAGGGCCCGGGACGGATCGCCGAAGTGGAAGGCCGCCGCTCCGTCGCCGCCCGCGCGCTCGTCGGGCGAGCCGGGCAGTCCGGTGATCACATCGGCGCACACGGCGAGGCCGCCGCTCGCCGCCGCGGCGAGCAGCGCTCCGGTTCCGGAGCGGGCCGAGCCCGCCAGATCGACGGCGAAGCACTCCGGGCCCAGCCCGAGCGCGGCGTGCACGGCGGTGGCGTTGGTCTTGTCCGCGTATGCGGGCGAGGTGGTGGCGAAGTACACCGATTCCGGCCGCTCCCCCTCGTAGGTCAGCTGCCGGGCCGCCGCCACCGCGAGGGTGGTGCTGTCCTCGTCGTAGGACGCGGCGATCCTGCCGCCCGCCCCGGCTCCGGCCGGCTCGGCGAGCCGCAGCCGGTGGCGCGGAAGGTACGCGGCGTACGCCACGATGCCGTTCGGTTCCAGCTCGGTCATCAGGCCCCCTCGAAGAGCGCGGCCATGCCCTGGCCGCCGCCGACACACATGGTCTCCAGGCCGTACCGCCCGCCGCGCCGCCGCAGTTCACGCAGCATGGTGGCCAGGATGCGGACCCCCGTGGCTCCGATCGGATGACCGAGCGCGATGGCGGAGCCGTGGACGTTGAGGCGGTCCGCGCTCTGCTCGTCGTCCGTGAAGCCCCATCCCTTGAGAACACCCAGCACCTGGCAGGCGAACGCCTCGTTCAGCTCGATCAGATCGATGTCGTCGAACGAGACCCCGGTGGCGGCGAGCAGTTTGGCCACGGCGGGGACCGGGCCGAGGCCCATGGTCGCTGGTTCGCACCCCGCGGCGGCCCAGCCGGCGAGATAGCCGAGGGGTTCCAGGCCCAGTTCGGCCAGCTTGTCCTCGGCGACCACCAGACAGGCCGCGGCGGCGTCGTTCTGCTGGCTCGCGTTCCCCGCCGTCACCGTGCCGCCGGGCAGCAGGGGCCGCAGCCGCGCGAGGACATCGATCGTGGTCCCGGGGCGGATGCCCTCGTCCCGGTCGAACAGCACCGGTTCACCGCGCCGCCGCGGTACGGGAACCGGCACGATCTCCTCGTCGAAGACGCCCGACTCCTGTGCCGCTGCGGCCCGTTGATGGCTGCGGGCCGCGTAGGCATCGGCCTCGTCGCGGGTGATCCCGTGTTCCCGGGCGATGTTCTCGGCCGTCTCGATCATGCCGGAGATCGGACCGAACCGTGCCTCGGGCTGGGAGCGTTCGCGTCCCCGGTCGAGCCGGTCGTACAGCTCCACCCCGCCGGAACGGCTGCCCCAGCGCACCTGTGTGGAGTAGTGCTCGATGTTGCTCATGCTCTCCACACCGCCGGCGAGCACCACATCGGCGGCGCCCGTCTGCACCATCATGGCCGCGGTGACGACGGCCTGGAGGCCGCCGCCGCAGCGCCGGTCGAGCTGGAGACCGGGAACCCCGACCGGCAGCCCGGCGTGCAGCGCGGCCCAGCGGCCCACGCACGGGGTCTCGGAGTTGGCGTACGACTGGGCCATGACGACGTCGCCGATCCGCCCGGGGTCGACACCGGTCCGCTCCACCACCGCCTTGACGACCGTGGCGGCCAGGTCCTCCACCGGGACCGGTCGCAGGGTCCCGCCGAAGGTGCCGACGGGTGTTCGCAGGGGTGAGACGATCGCCGCTCTCCTCAATCGTGGGGCGTTCATGGGCACAGTTCGTCCTCCATCGCTTTCTCCAGTGGGGCGCGGTGGTCGGGGTGGGCGAGGGCGAGCATCCGCTCCCGTCGCGCCCGCACCGGCAGTCCGCGCAGATCCGCCGTGCCGTACTCGGTGACGATGACCCCGGCGTCGGCGCGGGGGGTGCTGACCGGGCCGCTCAGCCGGGTCACGACGCGGCTCGCCCGGCCCGCCGTCGACGGCAGCGCCACGATGGGCACCCCGCCCCGGGAGCGGGCGGCCCCGCGCAGGAAGTCGATGGCCCCGCCGACCGCTCCCACATACGTGTTGCGGGCCACCTCGGCGTTGATCTGGCCGTCGAGGTCGACCTCGACGGCCGAGTTGATCGCCCCGAAGCGGTC
>NZ_JBSGUP010000303.1:0-9620 GCF_053607985.1 Streptomyces sp. NPDC055078 | reverse complement strand
AACCGGTACGGCCCGGCCGGACCATGCCGCCGGAGTCCCGTCGGCCCGCCCTCCCGGAGGGTCGGCTGTCCGGCGTACCCACCGGTGAGCGGCGGCAGGAACCGTCGCCGACCGGGCACAGCCCCGCCCGGACCCGCGCGCCACCACCGCTGCGGCGGGCCGCTTCGCCTCCGGGGCGAGTGGCGCTCCCAGGGACGCGGGTTTCTCGGGCCCTCCGGGGGCATCGACAGGGGATCGGCCGGCTCACCGTGGCTCCCGGCCGGGGTGTCCGCCCTCCACGCGAGACCTCGCGGCGACGCGTCAGGCGATCTCACGGTGGTACAGCGCCTCCACCTCGGCCGCGTACGCCGTCTCGATCGCCCGTCGCTTCAGCTTCAGTGACGGGGTGAGCAGCCCGTGCTCCTCGCTGAAGGGGTGGGCCAGGATCCGGAAGGTACGGATCGACTCGGCCTGGGAGACCAGGGTGTTGGCGGCCACCACCGCACGCCGGATCTCGTTCTCCAGGCCCGGGTCCCGCACCAGCTCGGCCGGTGGCAGCGACGGGCGCTCCTGCATCTCCAGCCAGTGGTCCACGGCCTCCTGGTCGAGCGTGACCAGGGCCGCCACATACGGGCGGTCGTTGCCGACCACGAGGCACTGCGCCACCAGCGGATGGGACCGCACCCGCTCCTCCAGGGTCACCGGGGAGAGGCTCTTGCCGCCCGAGGTCACCAGGATCTCCTTCTTCCGCCCGGTGATCGTCAGATAACCGTCCCCGTCCAGCGCCCCGAGATCCCCGGTGGCCAGCCATTCGCCGCGCAGGACGGCATCGGTGGCCAGGGGGTCGCCGAGATAGCCGGAGAAGACCTGCGGGCCGCGCAGCCACACCTCGCCGTCGTCGGCGATACGGACCGTGGTGCCGGGGACCGGCAGGCCGACCGTGCCGTACCGGGGGCGCTCCGGGGGGTTCGCCGTCGCCGCGCCCGTGGACTCGGTCAGGCCGTACCCCTCGTAGATCGTGATGCCCGCACCCGCGAAGAAGAGTCCGAGCCGCCGGTCCATGCTCGACCCCCCGGACATCGCGTGCCGCACCCGGCCGCCCATCGCGTCGCGCAGCTTGCCGTAGACGGCCTGATCGAAGAACCGGTGCTGGACCCGCAGTCCGGCCGACGGTCCGGGACCGAGCCCGAACGACCGGTGCTCCACCGCCTCGGCGTAGCGCACCGCCACCTCGACGGCTTTGTCGAAGGGGCCCACCCGCCCCTCGGCCTCCGCCCGGCGCCGGGCCAGGTGGAAGATCTTCTCGAAGATGTACGGCACGGCCAGGACGAACGTCGGCCGGAACGCCACCAGATCGGGCAGCAGCGCACTCGCCTGGAGCGCCGGCTGATGACCGAACCTGACCCGGCTGCGGATCGCCGCCACCTCCACCATGCGGCCGAAGACATGCGCGAGCGGCAGGAACAGCAGCGTCGAGGGCTCGTCGCCCGGCCGGGAGCGGAACACCGACTGCCAGCGCCCGGCCACCGTGTCGGTCTCGAACATCAGCCGGCCGTGGCTGATCACACAGCCCTTGGGCCGGCCGGTGGTCCCCGAGGTGTAGATCACCGTGGCGGTCGAGTCCGGGGTCACCGCGCGCCGGTGCCGGTGCACCACCTCGTCGTCGAGCCGCGCGCCGGCCGCGACCAGGTCCGCGACCGCCCCGGCGTCGAGCTGCCACAGCCGCTTCAGCTGCGGCAGCCGGGCGACGACCGAGCCGATGGTCATCGCGTGGTCCTCGTGCTCGACCAGCGCGGCGGAGACCTCCGCGTCGTGCAGCATCCAGCAGACCTGCTCGGCCGATGAGGTGGGGTAGACGGGGACGGACTGCGCGCCGACCGTCCACAGGGCGAAGTCGAAGAGCGTCCACTCGTAGCGCGTACGGGACATCAGCGCCACCCGGTCGCCGAACCGCACCCCCTGCGCGAGCAGCCCCTTGGCCAGCGCGAGCACCTCGTCACGGAACCGCGCCGCGCTCACATCCCGCCAGTGGCCCGCCGCGTCCTTGCGCCCGAGCGCGACCCGGTCCGGGTCCGCATCGGCGTGCTCGAACACCGCGTCGGCCAGGCCGCCGACCAGAGGCGCCGCACTCAGGGGGCGGACGGTGAACTCGCGCAAGGGACCTGCTCCTCGTGGTGCTCCGATCAGCGGGCCGCGACGCTACCCCACCGCAGGACCGGGCGTGAGCGCCTTCCAGAACTGTGGACGAATGGCATCACCACAGGTCAGACGCAGCGAACCGGTCTCGGGAGACCCGCCCCCACGGAATTCTGACCCAGGAGTAAGGACGCGGGTCCGGAACCTCCACGAAATCTGTGCGGTGAAAGCACCGCCGCTTTACGGAGCTTTGCGGAGTTCTTGCGGAACCTGGGAAGAATGGTCTGGACCAGCCGGTACGTACGGGTCGGCGGCCGGTGCGTGCGGGTCAGCCGGTACGCGTGGGTCGGCGGCCGGTACGCGCGGGTCATCTCCGGGTACGCGCGGCGTCCCGTCACCGCTGATGCGGGCCGGGTCCCCGGTGCAGCCGGTCACCACCCGCCAGGACCGCCGCCGCCAGCGCGTCCGCCGCCTCCTGGGCGCCATGGCCCGCGCTCGCCCGCCGGCCGTGCAGCAGGACGAAGTCCACCGCGCCCAGCTCGGGCAGGCCCGCGCGCGCCGGGACCGGCTCAAGGCCCGGCGGGATCAGCCCCTGGGTGTGCGCCATCACCCCGAGACCGGCCCGCGCCGCCGCGATCAGCCCGCTCAGACTGGCGCTGGTGCACGCGATCCGCCAGGCCCGGCCGTGCGCCTCCAGCACCTCCAGCGCCCGCGCGCGGGTGATGCCCGGCGCCGGGAAGACGATCAGCGGTACGGGCCGGTCGGGGTCCACCCGCAGCCGGTGCGCCCCGATCCAGCCGAGGGTGTCCTGCCAGACCAGCTCGCCATGGGTGTCCCCGCTGCGCCGCTTGGCCAGCACCAGATCGAGCCGGCCCGCCTCCAGCCGCTTGTGCAGGGTGCCGGACAGCTCCACGGTCAGCTCCAGATCGACCTCGGGGTGGTCGATACGGAACGACTCCAGGATCTCCGGCAGCCGGGTCTGCACGAAGTCCTCCGACGCCCCGAACCGCAGCCGCCCGCGCAGCCGCTTCCCGGTGAAGAACGCCGACGCCCGCTCGTGCGCCTCAAGGATCGTCCGCGCGAACCCGAGCATCGCCTCACCGTCCTCGGTGAGATCCACCCGATGGGTGTCCCGGGCGAACAGCTGCCGCCCGGCCGCCTCCTCCAGCCGCCGCACATGCTGGCTCACCGTCGACTGCCGCAGCCCGAGCCGGCGGGCGGCCTGGGTGAAGCTCAGGGTCTGCGCGACCGCGAGGAACGTCCGGAGCTGGATGGGGTCGTACATGGGTCCATGTTAGCGCCTCTCATCGCGGTTCATGATGACAGTCAGAGTGGTGTACGGGATTCCCGATCGGCGGACCGTGTCGCAGCATGGAAGCCGTACAGCCGTACAGCCGTACACCTCGCACCGAGAACAGAGAACCGCACCGAGAACCGACGACCGGGCCGAGCACACGGACCGGAAACGACCGGCCCGAGAGCAAGTGGAGCCCATGAGCCAGGCCAAGAGCCCGTCGAGGAGCCGTCGCAGGTTTTCGCCGCCGTCCTGGCTGCCGGTCGACCCGTATGTCCTGGCGCTGCTCGCCACCGTGGGCCTCGCGGCGCTCCTCCCCGCGTCGGGCCGCGCCGCCGATGTGGCGGGTGGCACGGCGACCGGTGCGGTCGCGCTGCTCTTCTTCCTCTACGGCGCGCGCCTTTCCACCCGTGAGGTCGGCGACGGACTGCGGCACTGGCGGCTCCATACGACGGTGCTGGCCGCGACCTTCGTCGTCTTCCCCCTGCTGGGCCTGGCCGCGCGGGGCCTCGAACCGGTGCTGACCCCGGAGCTGGCCGCCGGGCTGCTGTTTCTGTGTCTGGTGCCGTCCACGGTCCAGTCGTCCATCGCCTTCACCTCGATCGCGCGCGGGAACGTTCCGGCGGCGATCTGCGCGGGCTCCTTCTCCAGCCTGATCGGTGTCGTCCTGACCCCGCTGCTGGCGGCCCTGCTGCTCGGCGGTGCGGTGGGCGGCTTCGCGCCGGACTCGCTGCTGCGGATCGTGCTCCAACTGCTGGTGCCGTTCCTCGCGGGGCAACTGCTGCGGCGCTGGATCGGCGGCCTGATCACCCGGCACAGGAAGGTTCTCTCCTTCGTCGACCGGGGCTCGATCCTGCTGGTCGTCTACACGGCCTTCAGCCAGGGCATGAACGCGGGCGTCTGGCAGCAGGCGACCCCCCAGCGGCTGGGCGTCCTCCTCCTGGTCGAGTCGGTGGTGCTGGCGGTGATGCTCAGCCTGACCTGGTACGGGGCCAAACGCCTCGGCTTCGGGCGCGCGGACCGTGTCGCGATCCAGTTCGCGGGGTCCAACAAGAGCCTCGCGGCGGGGCTTCCGATGGCGACCGTGCTGTTCGGGGCGGACGCGAGCCTCGCCGTACTGCCCCTGATGCTCTACCACCAGGTCCAGCTGATGGTCTGCGCGGTGATCGCGAGACGCCGCGCCGCCGACCCGGACCCGGGCGCGGACCTGGACCCGGGCGCGGACCTGGACCCGGGCGCGGATGCGGACCTGGCCCCGGGGACCACCAGGTGACCCACCCGCCCCCGCCGCCACACCGCCGCGCACCCGAACCCGGCCGCCCGAGCGCGTAAATCCCCGTCCCTGAGGCGTGGTTGCCCAGAGCTTCGGGCAAACCGCTACCGCGCGTGATTGCGATCTGCTGAGATATGGGCACGGATCGTGACGTGGGGGACGGACTGATGCGGCAGGACTTCGGGCACCTACTGGGGCTGCCCGCAGCCGTTCCCCCGCTGCCCCTGTCCCCGCTCGTCCCCGAGGCCGCCGAACTCTTCGCCGAACAGCGCGGACTGGGGCTGCGGCACGCGGTGGACGCGCTGTTTCCCGGTGTCCCGGCGGACGGTGTGCGCTTCCGGATCCTCGACGGTCTGCGGATCCCCGGCCGGGGCCACCACTGGCGTACGGTGAACGACCGGGCCCTCGCCGGGGCGCGGGACGGCTGGCTCGCCGATCCGGCCGTCGACCGCGCCGCTGTCGCCTCACTGTTCGCGCGGTACGGACGCATCCTCGAAGCCGACCCCATGGGGCTGCGCCGCCTCGCCCTGTACGAACTGACCGGGCTGCTGCGCGAGCACCCCCGGGGCTGTGTCGCCGTGGCCGCCCGCGAGCTGGGCGTCGACCCCGGCGAGGCCGAGGCCCTCGCGGTGGCCACCGAGCTGCGGCCCGCCCGTACCGCCGGGGCCCGGGAGAGCGCCGAACACATCCTGGACGCCTGGCGCACCGACCGGCTGCGCAAGGCGCACGACTACGCGACCCGGCTCGGTGACCCCGGCGGCGATCAGCGACTCGCCCGGCTGCTGCGGCGGATCGACAGACGGCGCGCGCAGGTGACCGCGCTCCTGGCCGATGGAGACCGGTTCGATCGCGCGGGGGACCCGGCCGCCGCCTCCGCCGTCCGGCTGCGCGCGGCCCGCGCGGCCGTCGACGACCCCACCGTGCTGGACGCCCTGCTGCGCGGCCCCGGTGCGGCCGGAGCGCTGACGGTCACCGCCCGGGTCCGGACCGACGGCGTACGGGTGGAGTGGTCCGGTGCCCCCGGCCCGTACCGGGTCCTGCGCGGCGGGCCGGGCCACTGGGCCGAACTCGCGCCCGCCACCGCCGCCACCGCCCTCACCGACGCCACCGCCCCGCTGGGCGAGCGCGTCCGGTACGCGATCCTCCCGCTGGATGTACCACCGGGCCCACCGCAGGACTCCGCCGCGCCCGGCCCCGGTGACCCGTACGCCCCCGACGGCCCCGGTGACCCGGGCACCCGGGACCGCTCCGACCGCCCGGACGGACTCTTCGGCGGCCGTCCCGGCGGGGACCCGGCCGACCCCCCGGTCGCCCACATCCAGGCCGACCCCCCGGTCGCCCTCAACCTGGTCGGCAACAGCCGGATGACCCACAGCCCGTCCGCCCACAGCCCGTCCGCCCACAGCGCCAGGATCCGCGAACTCCCCACCGTCAGCGCACCCCTCCTCATCGCCCCCGACATCGCCGACCCCCGGCTCACCGACGCGCGCGCCCGGGTCACCGCACACTGGCGGACCCCGCCCGGGGTGTGCGGGATCAGCGTCGAACGGCACCGGCCGGGGTCCGGACCGGTGCCGTTCGACGCCGACCAGGACGGATTCACGGACCGGCCGCTGCCCCCCGGGGAGTACCGCTACACGATCCGCTGCCGCTACCGCACGGCCGGCGGGCGGGAGGCGCTCTCGCCCGGGGTGAGTGTCGCCGCCACCGTGCGCCCATGGCCCGCCCCCGTCACCGGACTCGACCTCGTGGCGGGGGAGGAGGGCGTCATCACCGCAACCTGGACCGGTGGCGCCGGGGCCGAGATACGGCTGCTGGAACTCCCGGGACCGATACCCGCGCCTGGCACCGATCTGCTCGCCCATGAGCTGCCCGGCCCGCCCGGCTGGGAGCGGTTCCCCGTGGACCACGGCATCGCACTGAGACCCCCGCGCGGCATCCGCACCCGGCTGACCGCCGTCAGCCTGCTCGGGGAGCGCGCCTGCGCCGGTCCCACCGTGAGTGTCGAACTGCCCAGCCCCGTCGAGCGGCTGACCGTCCGCCGGGAGACCGCCGACGAGGTACGCGTCACCTTCGACTGGCCCGGTGACGCCGATCGCGTACTGGTCCGCTGGGAGCAGTCGGGACAGCGCCACCAGCGGACCGTGACCAGATCGGCCTTCCGGACCCGGGGCGGTCTTGAACTGGCCGTCACCCCCGCCGGAGCCCGGTTCACGGCCGAGGCGCTCACCTTTGACGACGCCGATGTGGTCATCCCGGCCGGACCCGGGGCGACCGTCCTGCTCCCACCCCACCTCGCGGTCCGCTACGACCTGGTGAAACCTGGCTGGCGGGCCGGCCGGCGGCGCCGTGTCGTCGTACGCGCCGAGTACGCGGCGACCGCAGGCGAGGGGGAGCCGGACCCCCCGCAGCTCCCCGACTTCGTCCTCGTCGCCCGCTCCGCCGGCCCCGGAAACGGCGCCCGAGGCGGCCCCGGAATCGGTGCCCGAGGCGGTGCCGGAAGGAAGCCGCCGCCCCGCCCCCGCGACCCCGGGGACGGCGCCACCGTGCTGCGGCTCAGCGGCGCCGAGATCGGCGGCGGCGAGCCGGTCCAGCGGGACATAGACCTGGCCGCGGCGGGCGAACCCGCCCCGTACAGCCTCCGCGCCTTTCTGCTCGGCCCCCGCGCGGACACCGCACGGCTGGAAGAACCCCCGCACGAACGCTTGGTGGTGCGCTGACGTGACAACCGTCATCTGTCCCTACTGCTTCACCCGAGGATCCGCCTCCCGGCTCCGCTACCGCTGTCTGATGACCCGGACCGGTGTCCGGGGCGGCCGACAGCCCTGCGCACCCCGGCGGGACGACACCTGGGCCGAGTTCAAGGGCCGGGGGATCGCCCCCCAGGCCCGGATGCGCGGCCCCGTCTTTCAGCCTCGGCGGACCGTCGGACCCGTCCGGAGCCGCGCCGCCTGCCCCGACTGCGGCGTCCTCACCCCGGTCCGGGTCTGCGACTCCTGCCACAGCGATCTGCCCAGCGACTACTGCGACCAGGACAGCCGCATCATCGCCCTGGTCGGCGCCAAGGCGACCGGCAAGAGCACCTATGTCACCGTCCTGGTCAATGAGCTGCGGCAGCGCGTCGGCAGCGCCTACCGGGCGGCGCTCGCGGCGATGGGCAGCGACACCCAGCGGCGCGACAAGGAGATGGCCGCCGAACTGTACGACCGGCTGCATCTGCCCGGCGCCACCAGACCCGCCGCGCTCGGCTTCAACGACCCGCTGCTGTACCGGCTCAGCCTGCCCAGCGCCGGACGCTTCGGCAGCGGCAGCAGACACACCGCGCTCGTCTTCTTCGACGCGGCGGGCGAGGACCTCGGCGACGCCGGTGCGATGGACCGCTACACCGACTACCTCGCGGCGGCCGACGGCATCATCCTGCTCGTCGACCCCCTTCAGCTCCCCTCCGTACGGGAGGAACTGCCACCGGGGGAGGGCCCGCCGCTGCCCCCGATCGAGACATCGCCGCAGCAGATCGCCGCCGATATCGCCGGGCAGTTGCGCGGCCACGGCAGACGCGGCGCCCGGGGCAAGGTGTCGACACCGCTGGCCGTGACCCTCACCAAGACGGACATGCTCCGGCCGCTGCTCCAGCCGCAGTCACCGCTGCTGCACAACGCGCGCCACGAAGGCGGCGCGTTCGACGAGGCGGGACGGGTCGCGGTGCACGAGGAGGTGCGCTCCCTCCTGGACGGCTGGGACGGCGGCGAACTGCACCGCAGGCTCGACCGCGACTTCGCCGACGTCTCCTTCTTCGGTCTGTCCTCACTGGGCTCACCGCCGCCCGCCACCGCACCCGCCGACGTCCCCAAGTCCGGTCCGCAGCCGGTACGGGCCGAGGACCCGCTCCTGTGGCTGCTGGCCAGGCGCGGACTGCTGCCCGTACGCAAGGCCAAGGGAGGCGGCGCATGACGACACCCGGCCAACTGCCCCATCTGCCCCAGCTGCACTACACCTCCGCCGCCCCCGGGCCCGACGGCTCCGGCTTCCGCTTCACGGCGGTGAGCGACGACGTACCGGTCAATCTGCTGCGCGAGATCGAGCAGCTCATCGGCTACGAGCCGCCGCACGGCGCCCCCAGCCGCCCCAGCGACGGCGAACTGGCCCTGTTCCCGGCCGCGTTCACCCACAGCACCCTCTCCGACGGCAGCAGACTGCTGTGCCAGAGCGTCTACACCGGAGCGGACTACAGCGGCCGGTACGGCAACTTCCACGCCCACGCCGTCTGGCTGCCCGCCGACGCGCCCACCCCCGGAGGGCTGCTCCCCGTCGAGCTGTGGCGCTCCCCTTCCTGGACTTCCCGGCCCACGGCCACCCCGGGCGACGGCGGGCCCGCGCCCCTGACGGCGTTCCCGGCGGGCCGCCGGATGGACCGGGCGGGGCTCACCGAGTTCGCGGCGGAGCGGGCCGAGCGGCTGCCCGCCTTTCTCGCGGACGTACGCGCCCTGTTCACCGCAGCCGACGCGCCCCAGCTGATCGTCGTCGAACGCGAACCGCACGACATCATGCAGTGGATCGCCCTGGCCAGCGCCGCGCTGCCCCGGGAACTGGCCGACCGGCTCACCTTCACCTCGTACACCCGCCGTCCGCTCCAGTCGCCGCACCAGATCGTCGGCGTTCTCCCCGGTGCGGACTCCGGCCTCACCGCGGGCGCCGATCACCGCTACCGCGTTCACGACGCCTCCGGTGGGCCGCCCACCGCGGTCCGCGAGGATCCGTGGGCCTCGGCGGCGGCCCGTGTCTGGGCCATGGGGCTGCCCCGGCTGTTCATCGCCGCGTCCGCACTGCCACCCGGCGACCCGGACGACGGCACCGGAGGCGGCACTCGGGACGGCGACCAGGGCGGCTCCCCGGGCGGCTCCCCGGGCGACGCCTCGGGCCGCACGGACGGCCGCACCC
>NZ_JBSGUP010000302.1:0-9664 GCF_053607985.1 Streptomyces sp. NPDC055078 | reverse complement strand
CCCTGCTCCACCGCATACTCATCCAACTCCGACAACAAACCGTCCACACCCACACGATCCACCGTCAAATCCTCCCCGAACCCCCGATCACCCGAAGCATCCGGCACAAACTTCACACACACAACAACCCTCAAACTCACGCCAACACTCCTCTGTGCGGTTGCCATTTCTGCGGGGTCCCATGCCCAAGGGACACGGGCCTGCCTTGTCAGGCAGCATAAGTGCCCGGAGGCGAGGTTTCCGGTCGGAGCGACTGGCCACCCCGAACCGGTTATTACTCGCCAGTACGCGAATAAACCTACCCCGTAAGCAAGCGCTTGGAACTGTGATCTTGCCAACGGCGGGAGCGGCCCGCGAGGCGGGCGGCGCGGCGTGGGATCGACACCGCGCGAAACCGCCGGAGCGGATGCGGCCACCCGGGGGAAAAGGGGTCGTCGGACACGGCGCCAGACTCTCGATTCATGATGAGTACAGTCAAGTAAGCCCGGAAAGGTGCGGCGTGACAAGAATCTCCCTGTCCGGTGCCGCCAGGACTGGCCAGCGCGCCGCGCATGCGGCACGATCTGCGCAGTGCCGAAAACCTACGGCTGCGTAACTTAACCCGGGCGAACCCTCCCCCGGCACACCAGAAGGGTCCCCCCAGATGGCAGAGCTCGTCTATCGGCCGGTCATCGGCGCCGCACTCACCTTGTTCAAGGCGCTGGACCTGAAGATCGACACTCAGGGGGCGCAGAACATCCCGCGCTCGGGCGGTGCCGTACTGGTCAGCAACCACATCAGCTATCTGGACTTCATCTTCACCGGCCTCGCGGCTCTCCCCCAGAAGCGGCTGGTGCGCTTCATGGCGAAGGACTCCGTCTTCCGGCACAAGGTCTCCGGGCCGCTGATGCGCGGTATGAAGCACATTCCGGTGGACCGCAAACGCGGCGAGGAAGCCTATAAGCATGCGCTGGAATCGCTGCGTTCGGGTGAGATCATCGGCGTCTTCCCCGAGGCGACGATCTCGCAGTCGTTCACGCTGAAGTCGTTCAAGTCGGGAGCCGCCCGCCTCGCGCAGGAGGCCGGTGTGCCGTTGATCCCGATGGCGCTGTGGGGCACGCAGCGGGTATGGACCAAGGGCCGGCCGCGCAATTTCCGGCGCAGCCACATTCCGGTCACCATCCGGGTGGGAGAGCCGATGGACGCCCCCACCGACCAGTATGCGGGCGCGATCACCCGCCGGCTGCGCGAGCGGGTGCAGGAGCTGCTGGAAGCGGCCCAGCGCGCCTATCCCGTACGCCCCAAGGACGCGGCCGACACCTGGTGGGTGCCCGCGCACCTCGGGGGTACGGCTCCGACGCCCGCCGAGGTCCGCGAGGCGCTCTGACGTCGGCCGAGATCCGCAAGGCGCTCTGACGCCGTCCCGGCACCTCGGTCCGGATCACTCGGATCCGTGGACCGGGATCCGCGCCCCCGGGCTCAGCCGGCGCGTACGAGCCGCATTCCGCCCTTGATCCGGTCGAGGTCCTCGCCACCACGGGATCACGATGCAGCATGCAGCACCGGGCAGTGCACCCTATTGCACTGCCCGGTGTGACGGCGGACGCTGCCCCCCCCCCGCCCGGAGGTTCACGCGACCTCCCCCCCCACCTGCTCACAAGCCCTCGGCTCAGCGTGCCATCTCTTCCTTCAGCGCCTGGACGAAGGAGTCGACATCGTCCTCGGTGGTGTCGAAGGAGCACATCCAGCGGACATCGCCCGCGGCCTCGTCCCAGAAGTAGAAGCGGAAGCGCCGCTGCAGCCGCAGGCTCACCTCGTGCGGCAGCCGGGCGAAGACCGCGTTGGCCTGGACGGGGTGGCGGATCTCCACGCCGTCGACCGCGCGCACTCCGTCGGCGAGCCGCTGGGCCATGGCATTGGAGTGCCGGGCGTTGCGCAGCCACAGATCCCGGGCCAGCAGCGCTTCGAGCTGCACCGAGACGAAGCGCATCTTGGACGCGAGCTGCATGGACAGCTTGCGCAGATGCTTCATATGGCTGACGGCGTCCGGGTTGAGGACGATCACGGCCTCGCCGAACAGCGCGCCGTTCTTCGTGCCGCCGAAGGAGAGCACATCGACACCGACGGCGTTGGTGAAGGCCCGCATCGGGACATCGAGGGACGCGGCCGCGTTGGCTATCCGCGCCCCGTCGAGATGGACCTTCATCCCGCGCTCATGGGCGTGCTCGACGATCGCGCGGACCTCGGCCGGTGTGTAGACGGTGCCCAACTCGGTGTTCTGGGTGATGGACACGACCTGCGGCATCGCCCGGTGCTCGTCCTCCCAGCCCCATGCCTGCCGGTCGATCAGCTCGGGGGTGAGCTTCCCGTCCGCGGTGGGCACGGGCAGCAGCTTGAGCCCGGCCATCCGCTCCGGCGCCCCGCCCTCGTCCACGTTGATATGCGCGGACTCGGCGCAGATCACCGCGCCCCAGCGGTCGGTGAGCGCCTGGAGCGCCGTGACATTGGCCCCGGTGCCGTTGAAGACGGGGTACGCCTCGGCCGTGGGGCCGAAGTGGCTGTGCATGACGCGCTGGAGGTGGTCGGTGTACTCGTCCCCGCCGTACGCGACCTGGTGGCCGCCGTTCGCGAGGGCGAGGGCGGCGAGGATCTCCGGGTGGGCGCCCGCGTAGTTGTCGCTGGCGAAGCCGCGTACGCCGGGGTCGTGATGGCGGCGGGCCGCCGTGCCGGATGTCTTTACGTTTGGGGCGTCAGCCACAGGCGCTGTCCATTCACTTCCCTGGCGGGCCGGTCCCAGACTCCGGCGATGGCGTCGGCCAGTTCCGTCACGTCCGTGAAGCCCGCGAACTTCGCGTTCGGGCGCTCGGCGCGCATGGCGTCGTGCACCAGAGCCTTGACGATCAGGATCGCAGCCGCGGTGCGGGGGCCCTGATCGCCCCCCGCCTTGCGGAAGCCGTCGGCGAGCGCGAGCGTCCATGCCTCTGCTGCGGCCTTGGATGCCGCGTAGACGGCGTTGCCCGCGGTGGGCTTGCTCGCGCCGGCCGCGCTGATCAGCAGAAAGCGTCCGCGGTCGCTGCGCAGCAGTCCGTCGTGGAAGGCGAGCGAGGTGTGCTGGACCGTACGGATCAGCAGCCGCTCCAGGACGCCCCAGTCGGCCAGCTCGGTGGCGGCGAAGGAGGCGCTGCCGCGCCAGCCGCCGACGAGATGGACCAGACCGTCGATCCGTCCGAACTCCTTCTCGGTCTTGTCCGCCCACTCACGGGTGGCGGCGGGATCGAGGAGGTCGACGGTGTCTCCGGTGACCGTGGCGCCGCCGTGCGCGTACCGGGCCGCGTCGACGGCGAGGGCCAGCCGCTCGGGGTCGGCGTCCGACCCGACGACGGTCGCCCCGGCCTCGGCCAGCCGCAGCAGGGTCGCACGTCCCGCCGGACCCCCCGCCCCGGCGACCGCGACCACCGCACCCTCCAGCGGACCGCCTGCGTTCGTCATGGTCGTCGCCTCCTGTGTACGAATGGTCACGCGGCTGCCACCGAAGCGCCGTCCGCGGGCCGGGGGCCCGCCGCGGTGATCCCCTTGGTGGAGGCGATCACCCGCTTCAGCTTCTTGGAGAGCGCCTCATAGAACATGCTGAGCGGAAACTCGTCGGGAAGCACGTCGTCGACGAGTTTACGCGGCGGCTGCGACAGATCGAGGGCGTCGGGGCCCCTGGCCCAGCGGGAGCCGGGGTGCGGGGCGAGATAGGTGGAGACGAGGTCGTACGCGGCGAACCAGTGGACGAGCTTGGGACGGTCGATGCCGTCGCGGTAGAGCTTCTCGATCTCGGCGCAGAGCTGATTGGTGACCCGCGGCGCGCGCTCCCAGTCGATCTTGAGGGTGTTGTCGGTCCAGCGCACCACATCGTGCTGGTGCAGATAGGCGAAGAGGAGCTGTCCGCCCAGACCGTCGTAGTTGCGCACCCGCTCGCCGGTGACCGGGAAGCGGAACAGCCGGTCGAAGAGGACGGCGTACTGCACATCGCGGCCCTGGGGTACGCCGTCGGCCTCCAGCTTCACGGCCTCCTTGAAGGCGGTGAGGTCACAGCGCAGCTCTTCGAGGCCGTACATCCAGAACGGCTGGCGCTGCTTGATCATAAAGGGGTCGAAGGGGAGGTCGCCGTGGCTGTGCGTACGGTCGTGGACCATGTCCCACAGGACGAACGCCTCCTGGCAGCGCGCCTGGTCGCCGATCATCTCCCGGATGTCCTCGGGTAGTTCGACGCCGAGGACGTCCACGGCCGCGGTGGTGACGGCGCGGAAGCGGGCCGCCTCGCGGTCGCAGAAGATCCCGCCCCAGCTGAAGCGCTCGGGAGCCTGGCGGACGGCGATGGTCTCCGGGAAGAGGACCGCGGAGTTGGTGTCGTAGCCCGCGGTGAAGTCCTCGAAGGTGATGCCGCAGAAGAGGGGGTTGTCGTAGCGGGTCCGCTCCAGTTCGGCGAGCCAATCGGGCCACACCATCCGCAGGGCGACCGCCTCCAGATTGCGGTCCGGGTTGCCGTTCTGCGTGTACATGGGGAAGACGACGAGATGCTGGAGACCGTCGGCGCGTCCGGCCGCGGGCTGGAAGGCGAGCAGCGAGTCCAGGAAGTCGGGGACGTCGAAGGCGCTGTCGGCCCACTTGCGCAGATCCGCGACGAGGGCGCGGTGGTACGCGGCGTCGTGCGGCAGGAGCGGGGACAGCTCCTCCACGGCAGCCACGATTCGGCCGATCTTCGTCTCCACGGCGGCGCGGGCCGGGGCGCCCTCGGCGTCGAGGTCGATGGAACCGTCCTTGGACTGCCAGGGGCGGATCTGCTCGACGGCACCCTTGAGCCTGGGCCAGGCCGGGTGCTCCACCACCCGGTCGACAGTGGATATGTCCGCAGCGGCAGCTTTCTGCACAAGAATTTCCGTCATGTCACTTCCTCCACGGGAGAACCTCGCGTCAAGACACCGTATCCATGTGATGTTCTCTCGGACAAGTGGACCTAAAGAAATTATCCTGCACCTCCCCCATGATCACCGGAAAGTTTGCGGTTGAACGGGTTCGCGGGGTCCCGTGGGGCGCTCGCCGGAAGCCGCCGTCAATCAGCGGGCTGACACGCCCACCGGTGGGTGACACCGTTCCGGGGGTGGATTCCGTGCGGTTCCGGGCGGTCATCCGCGCTGGTTCACCGCAAGGATCGCGACAGAGACGGCGGCCGAACAGAGCGGAGCATTCCACTCCCCCGCGTCTGACCGGTTCACTCGCCGAAGCGGGCCACTAGGCTGCGCTTGCCGGGCGGCGCGGTCAGGCCACGCCGTCCGGGAGCCGCCGTCGACGGAAGCGAGAGAAACTTGACTTTCCTCACCATCGGTCATCGCGGGGTCATGGGCGTCGAGCCGGAGAACACCCTGCGCTCCTTCATCCGGGCCGAGCGGGCCGGCATGGACGCCATCGAACTCGATCTGCATCTCAGCAAGGACGGCGCGCTCGTCGTGATGCACGACGCCGACGTGGACCGTACGACCGACGGAAGCGGCCCCGTGGCCGAGAAGACCCTCGCCGAACTGCGGGAGCTGGACGCGGGCGACGGCGAGCGGGTGCCGGTCTTCGAAGAGGTGCTCGAAGCCGTGCAGGCGCCCCTCCAGGCCGAGATCAAGGATGTGGCCGCGGCGCGGGCGCTCGCCGAGGTGATCAGGCGGCACGATCTCGTCGACCGGGTCACGGTGTCGTCCTTCCACGACACGGCGGTGGCGGAGATCGCGTCCCTGGTGCCCGGTCTGCGGACCGTCCTGATCGCCAGCCGCTGGGGCGCGGACATCGTGGACCGCGCGCAGGCCGCCGGCGCGGGTTCCCTCGCCCTGAACATCCGCAGACTGACCCTGGAGACCGTGGAGCGCGCGCACGAGGAGGGCGTCGAGGTGATCGGCTGGGTGGTCAACACCCAGGAGCAGCTGCGGCTGGTCCGCGCCCTCGAACTCGACGGCGCCACCACGGACTTCCCCGAGATCAGACGCACGGGCCGGTTCACGGCCTAGTCGGCTCCCGACCGTCCCCCGGCCGTCCGGCCCGCCGGGCGCATGCGCGTCCGGCGCGGGGGCCCCGGGCGGGGGCCGTCCGGTTCAGGCCCGGGTCAGATCCTTCACCAGCAGTTCGAAGGTGAGATCGTCGCGGAGCGGTACGCCGAAGGTCTCGTCGCCGTACGGAAAGGGGCTCAGCCTTCCCGTACGGCGATAGCCCCGGCGTTCGTACCAGGCGATCAGCTCGTCCCGTACCGAGATCACCGTCATCTGCATCTCGCGCACATCCCACAGCTCACGCGCACTGCGCTCGGCCTCGGCCAGCACCCGGCGGCCGAACCCTCCGCCCTGGAGGCGCGGGCTGACGGCGAACATGCCGAAGTACGCCGCCTCGCCGCGATGTTCGAGCTGGCAGCAGGCGATCAGCTCGCCGTCGCGCTCCACGGTCAGCAGCCGGCTGCCGGGGGCGCTGATCACCTCCCGCACACCGTCCGCGTCGATGCGCCCGCCGTCGAGGAGATCGGCCTCGGTGGTCCACCCGTCCCGGCTGCTGTCACCGCGGTAGGCGGAATGGATCAGCCGGACCAGGGTCGCCACATCGGCCTCGACGGCGTCCCGGAAGACGAGTGCGGCCGCGTCGGTGGCCTGGGGCGGTGCGGTGTCCATCAGACTCTCTCCGTATCTCTGTATCCGGGATCTCTGTCTTCGGGATCTCTGTGTCCGGGCGGGTGCGTCACTTGCGTGCGGACGCCATGAGACTACGGGGTGACCGGACGCCGCCGGTTCCCCCGCCGGGCCCGGCGTACGGCAGCCCCGCGCGGAACCCGGTCAGGTCATGACACGCGCCCGCGCGTCACCCGGTGATCGGGCGCGGGGCCGAGGCCGTGCTCCCCGTACACCTCCGTGCGCCCGGGTGCGCCCCCGGCACGGCCGGGCATCTCCCTCCTCGGTGCCGGTGCCATGCCTGTGCCATGCCGATGCCGCGATCGTCGCCGCCATCGCCATCGCCGTCGTCGCCGTCGTCGCCGTTGGAAGGGAGATACGCCGTGCACGGATCCGCGACGCCCGGGTGGCTGCTCGTCACCCTGTGCGGGGGAACGGGGACGTACTGCCTCGTACGGATGCGGGCCTGCTCCGGGGAGGCGCGCGGGACGGCGGGCGGCGAGGCGCTGATGGGGTTCGGGATGGCGGCGATGGCCGTCCCCGCGGCCGTATTCGCCCACCCGGGCTGGGCCTGGGCGGTGTACGCCGCGGTCTTCGGCGGCGCGGCGCTCGCCGCGCTGTGGCCGGCCCGCCGGGGTGCCCACCATCTGCACCATCTGATCGGCTCGCTCGCCATGGTCTACATGGCCGTGGCGATGGCGTCCGGCTCGGGGCACGGCGGGCACCCGGCGGGGACACCCCTGCTGACCGGTGCCCTGCTGGCGTACTACACCGTCTACGTCCTGCGCTCGGGCGTCCGGCTGCTCCCCCGACTCGAATCCGCACCGGAAGCGGCACCCGCGCCGCGCCCGGCCCAGGGGCTCGTGCCCGCGTGCCGGCTCGTCATGGGGCTCGCGATGCTGGCCATGCTGCCGTCTCTCTAGACACTGCCACGTGCCGTCGGCCGCCCTGAGGGACCGTCCTCGGGGCCCGACGGCCACCGGGGCCGGCCGGGCACCACGGGCGGACCGGCCGACGGGACTTCCGCACCGGGGTCAGGGCTCCGGGGGCGGCGCGGCAACCGTGGCGTGCGTCACTTGGCGCGCAAGGCCATACCCGCAGGTAGTACCGCGCTCATAGGCTGAAGGCATGTTGGTCTCCCTCCTGCTGCTGTCGCTCGGCGCACTGGCCGCCGTCCTGGCCCCGCGCCTGCTGGCGCGTGCCGACTGGTCGGAGCGTGAGCCGATCGTGGCGCTGTGGGTGTGGCAGTGCGTGGTGGCGGCGGTGCTGCTGTCGTTCGCGCTCTCGATGACCTTCAGCGCGGCAGCGGCCTGGCAGCTCGTCCGGGGGCAGGTCTTCGCCCCCGCGCCGGCCGGCGTGATGGAGGCGTACGCGCTCGGTGCGAACGAGCCGTGGCCCGCCCTGCTCGCGGTCGTCCTGGCCTGCGGCGGACTGTGGAGTCTGGCGATGCTCACCCGGGAGATCCGGATCTCCCGGACGCAGCGCAGAAAGCGGCGTGCGGAACTGCGGGTGCGCTCCCCGCTGATGCCCGGTGAGTCGGCGGACGGCGAGCGGCTGGTGGTCCTGGAGGGCGAACGGCCCGATGCGTGGTGGCTGCCGGGCGCGGCGCCGCAGCTCGTCATCACCACCGCCGCCCTCAAGCGGCTGAAGGGGCGTCAGCTCGATGCCGTACTGGCGCATGAGCAGGGGCACGCGCGGGCCCGGCACGACTGGCTGCTGCACTCCTCGTCCGCGCTCGCGAACGGGTTCCCGCAGATCCCGGTGTTCGCCGCGTTCCGCGACGAGATGCACCGGCTGGTGGAACTGGCCGCCGACGATGTCGCATCCAAGCGCTTCGGGCGGCTGACGATCGCGCTCGCCCTGATCGAACTCAACGAGGACCGGGGAGTGTTCGGCCCGTGCGCCGCCCCCGACACCCAGCTTCCGCAGCGGGTCGACCGGCTGCTCTCGGCCACTCCTCGCCTCACCCCGAGCCGCCGGCTCCGGCTGACCGCCGCCGCCGCGCTGGTTCCCGTGGTGCCCCTGCTGGTGGCCTTCGTCCCGGCACTCCGCGCCCTGGGCTGATGCCCGGCCCCGGTCGGTGAGCGGGGCCGGCATCCGGCACGCGAGCCCCGCCCGGTCCGCCGGACGCACGAACCCAGCGCCGGTGAACTGCCGTTCCCGGGCCGGTGGCCCGCCCGAATAGCCGAACACCCCTTCCAGCGGGGAAGATCCTCCTCATGCGTTCCCCACAGTCGGCACCCCCCACTCCCCCGGCGCACGACAGGCGGTCCGGCCCGGTCCGGACCGCTGCGGTCCTCGCGGCCCTGTCGGTCGTCGTCCTGGTACTCGTCGCGGTCTCCTGGTCACCGCTGGACTCGTTCGACCGGTCGGTGGCCGACCGGCTGCACAGCTGGGCGGTGGACGAACCGGGGCTCGTCCATGCGAACCGGATCCTCACCGACTGGGTGTGGGACCCCTGGACGATGCGGGCGCTGATCGCCGTGGCCTTCGGTCTGTTGTGGTGGCGCGGGGAGCGGCTGCTCGCGGTGTGGATCGCGGCGACGAGCGCGCTGGGCACGTTCGTCCAGCAGGGTGTGAAGGCCGCGCTGGGGCGCGAACGCCCGCAGTGGCCCGATCCGGTGGACTCCGCGCACTACGCGTCGTTCCCCTCCGGCCACGCGCTGACGGCCGTCGTCTGCCTCGGCCTGCTGCTGTGGCTCCTCAGGCGGCACGGCGTGGGCGGACGGCTCTGGGCCTGGAGCGTCGCCGTGGCGGCCGTCTCCGTGGTCGGGGTGGGCCTCACCCGGCTCTACCTGGGGGTGCACTGGCCCAGCGATGTCATCGGCGGCTGGCTGATGGGCGCGTGCTGGGTGGCCCTGTCGATCGCCGCCCATGACCGGGTGGTCCTGGCCCGGAGCACCGGCCGGCTCGAAGGTCCGCGGTGAACAGGGCTGCCCGGACCGGGCGATCCCCCGCGTCGCCCGGTCCGGGCAGCATCCCGCCCGGCCCTGGGGCTCGGCGGC
>NZ_JBSGUP010000301.1:0-9700 GCF_053607985.1 Streptomyces sp. NPDC055078 | reverse complement strand
AGCCGACCGGGACGCGCGGGTGGGGGGCGGTAGTTGTCTGTGGGGCTCGCGGCCCTAAGGGGAGCCGGCGAGCGCCTTGGCGAAGGCGAGCGGCTGCTGGCGGATCGAACTGCAGGTCGCGGCCGGTGCGGCCGACTCGTTGCCATGGCACCGCTTGTCCCGGGCGAGGGACCACATCGACAGCCAGCCGATGTTCTTCGACCGTGCGAAGGCGGCCAGTTCGCCGGCGTCCCGGACCGTGAAGGTCTCGGACTCGATGTCGTTGAGTCCGATCATCGGGGTGATGGCCAGGCTCTTCCAGGCGGCGGTGTCCGACAGGCCGAGGATGCCCTTGAGCTGGGTATGGGTCGCGGTGGCGGCCCGGATGGCGTAGCCGCTCATATCGCCGCTGTAGGCCGTGCCGAAGTCCATCGCCATGACATTGACCGTGGAGATCCGTACGCCGTGCCTTCGGGCGTCGGTGAGCAGGTCCACACCCGGCTGGGTCAGCCCGTGGGGCCGCACCGGCAGGGTGTAGGTGACCTTCAGCCCGGGGCGGGACTCCTGGAGCCGGGCGATCGCCTTGGCGCGGCGGGTGTTGGCGGCGGCGTCCGGCAGCGCCTTGCCCTCGATGTCGAAGTCGATCTCGGTGAGACGGTAGGTGTCGACGACCTCGGCGTACGCCGTGGCCAGCTTCGCCGGGGAGGAGCAGACCTGCGCCAGCTCGGAGCCGTCCCCGCCGCCGAAGGAAACCCGGACATCGCCGCCGCGGGCCCTTAAGGAGCCGATCTGCCGGGCGACCTTGTTGCGGCCGAGACCGGTGACACCGCCCCAGCGCGGGTTGCAGCTCCGGCCGGCCCGGACGAAGGCCAGGTTGAAGTGCTTGATCCCCGTTTTCGCCGCCGCGCCCAGCAGGTCGTACGCCGGGTGGAGCGAGGCGTCGACGTACGGCGAGAAGCCCACGGCACCGCTGGGGGACGGTGCCGTGGGCTGCCGCGTGGGGGGAGTCCCTGTGGGGGCAGGGACGGACACGGACGGTGTGGGGGTGGGTCGTCCGGTGGGGTGGACGGTGGGCCGGGTGCCGGAGCCCGGCTGGGCGGAGCACTTCGTCTTCCCGATGAGGCAGGAGACGGGGTCATGGCCCGTTCCGGTGCCATCGGCCCGGGTGACGAAGCCGACGGTCACCGAGGCACCGGGCCCGAGCCGCTTCTTCCAGCTCGGCGGCTTCACGGTGACCCGCTGCCCGCGCGTCGTGTGTTCGCCGTTCCACAGCGAGCCGATGGTGGTGCCCGCCGGGAGTTCGAACTCAAGGGTCCAGTCCGACTTGGTCCTGCCGGTGTCATTGGTGATGACGTACTGCCCGGTGTAGCCGCCTGCCCAGGCGCTGGTCCTGGTGTACGCGGCCCCGACGGCCGCTGCCTGTGCGGTACCGGTCACGGCGACCAGCGCGCCACCGGTCGCCAGGACCGCGACGGCCGCGGCGACCGCCGTGATCCTGCGACCCTTCCTCCGCCGCTGCGCCGAGCTGACCATCGCGTGCCTGCCTCTGTGTCGCCGGTGTCGGTTGGTACGGGCTGTGGTGCCGTACAGATGCGGGCCGTACGGAAAGGGGGTGCGGCAGCACGCTAGCGACCTCCGGGCGGACAAAGGGTCGGTTCGAAGCGGGTAAAGACGTTCTTAGGACTCTCTTAAGGACGCCATCGGAACCGATTAATCAACCGGGTGAACAAGCGGCCCCTGCGGGGGGACGGCGCGGCAGGGGCCAGCGGGCCTGGTCACAGCCGGGCCGGGGTCACTTGCGGACCTCACAGATCCCATTGGACCCACTGGACCCACGAGTCACACAAGCCCCATGGGATCTACAGGACCTGAGGGACCCGAGGGACCTGAGAGACCCCGGGGCCCGGGAAGAGTCGGGCGTCAGATCGAGAAGTCGCCGCCGACCGGGGTGCGCGAACGCCCGGCGACGCGGGTGCGCCGGCGTTCCGGTCCGCGGTGGCCCCGGCGGCCCTCCTCGGGGACGCTCTCGCGCGGGCCCAGCCCGATCCAGATCCGTACCTCCGTACCGCCCAGGACGGAGCTGCCGATCCGGACATCGCCGCCCGTTGACTCGGCGACCCGGCGCACGATGTCCAGGCCGAGGCCCGTCGAGCCGTCCCGGGCGCCGCTGTTGCCCCGGACCATCGCGGCGGCGGGGTCCGCGATCCCCGGGCCCGCGTCGGAGACCAGGACGATGACCGCGTCACCGCCGTTGTGAACGTCGACCGAGAAAGCCGTGCCCTCAGGGGTGTGGCGGAAGACATTGCCGAGCAGGGCGTCGAGCGCGGCGGCGAGTTCGGGCCGGGCCACCGGGATGCGTACGGGCCGTTCCACACCCGCGACCCGCACCTCGCGGCCCTCGTCCTCCGCGAGGGCGGACCAGAAGTCCATGCGCTCGCGGACCACTTCGGACGCGTCGCAGCCCGCGCCGGGTCCGGCGGCCGTGGTCTGCGGCTTGGCGTCGCGGGCGGTGCGGATGATGATGTCGACCTCGCGTTCCAGCTGCTCGACCGCCGATCTGGTCTGGTCGGCGGCCGGTCCGACGCCGAGCGAGGCCGCGTTCAGCCGCAGCACGGTCAGCGGGGTGCGCAGCCGGTGGGAGAGGTCGGCGGCCAGTTCCCGTTCGTTGGCGAGGAGCTGGACCACCTGGTCGGCCATGGCGTTGAAGGCGATGGCGGCTGACCGCAGTTCGGTCGGCCCCTCCTCAGGGACGCGCGCACTCAGCTCACCCTCGCCCAGGTCGTGCGCCGCGCCCGCGAGCCGCTGGGCGGGCTGGACCATCCGTACGCCGAGCCGGTCGGCGACCGCGACCGAGCCGACGATCAGCGCGACACCGACGCCGGCGAGTACCAGCCAGGCGGTCGTGACGCCGTTGGTGACCTCACCGTCGGGGACGAACACCTCGATGACCGCGATCCGGCCCTTGCTGATCACCGTGGGCTGAAGCAGTACCGAGCCGCCCGCCACCTCGGTGATGGAGGCGCGGCGCAGGCCCTGGGTGGTGGCGAGGTCGGCCCTGCGGGTCCCGAGGTCGACCGGCTTGCCGTCCGGTTCGGCCGGGGGGATGTGCACCGCCATCCGGTCCGCCGCGCCCGCCTGGGTGGAGAGCACAGCCAGCTTCAGGGCCTTGCGGTCGGCGGTGATGGAGAGGATGGGCTGGATCGCGGCAGCCTGCCGCTCGGCATTGGAGAAGGCCCGGTCCCGGGCCATCTCCTTGATCACGAGTCCCAGCGGTACGGCGAAGGCCACCACGACCATCGCCGTGACGGCCAGTGAGACCTTGACCAGCGCCCATCTCATCGTTGATGTCCTCGGTGTCTTGGCGGGGGACCTGGTGGGTGACCGTTCGGCGGTTCGAGCTTCACTCCGACGCCCCGGAGCGTGTGCAGATAGCGGGGTCGCGCGGCCGTCTCCCCGAGTTTGCGGCGCAGCCAGCTCAGATGGACGTCGATGGTCTGGTCGTCGCCGTAGCTCTGCTGCCAGACCTCGGCGAGCAGTTCCTTACGCGGTACGACGACACCGGGCCGCCCGGCCAGAAAGGCCAGCAGATCGAACTCACGGCGCGTCAGATCCAGTGTGGCGCCGTCCAGTTCGGCCTGGCGGCGCAGCGGGTCGATGGCGAGGCCGCCGACCTGGATCAGCCGCGAGGGCGGGGCCTGGCCGCCGGCCGCGCGCGAGCGGCGCAGTACGGCGGCCATCCGGGCGGAAAGATGTTCCACGGAGAAGGGTTTGGTGAGATAGTCGTCGGCACCGTCGTTGAGCAACCGGACGATTTCCGTCTCGTCGTCCCGCGCGGTCGCGATAATGACGGGTACGTCGGTGATGCCCCGCAGCATCTTCAGCGCCTCGGCCCCGTCCAGATCCGGCAGACCGAGGTCGAGAATGACCACGTCGAACCGGAAATGAGCCACCTCGCGCAGCGCCTCCAGCGCGGTGCCGACGCTCCGTACGGTATGGGAAGCCTCGGTCAGATGCCGGATGAGGGCGGAGCGTACGAACTGATCGTCCTCGACCACGAGCACACTTGCCATGAGCGGCACCGTACGCCATTCGGGTGACCGGGTGGCCACCCGCCGTGTCACATCGGGCACTTGGCCGACTCTCCTCGCCGACGCTCCCCGTCGCCTCCCGGTCGCCACCCGGCCGGCCCTCCCCGTCACCTCCCGGCCGACTCTCCCGGTCGCCTCGCGGCCGGCTCTCCTCGCCACTCGCAGTCGGCTCCCCTGGCTGCCTCCCGGTCGACTCACAGCCAACTCCCGGCCGATCCGGAGCGGGTGGGTCCTCGTGGGTACATACCTGTGGCGGGTGGTGCAGTATGGCCCCGATGCGTAGAGGACTTGTACATGCCATAGCGTGGTCGATGTCCACCGGCGCGGCGGTGACGCTGTCCTGGTGGGGCGTCCACACCGTCATGTCGGGGACCGCGTATGACCGGCCTCGGGCGCTCCCGATCAACGAGGACACCCCGACCACCCAGCGCCCCAGTCCTGAGTCCTCGTCCACGCGGCGCCCGCCGAGCCACCAGAAGAAACCTCCGTCGTCCGAGCGGCGGTCCGGCTCCACGGCGATGAACGAGGAGGGCCGCGCGCCCACGACGACCCCGGCGCCCCGCAAGCCTGAGAAGCGCGCCGAACCGTCCACGAGCGCTCCGGTGTCGGCTCCGGCGGGGAACGCGAAGGCATACGCCGTCGAGGGTGGCCGGGTCGTGTTCGACATGACCGCGACCTCCGCGGAGCTGGCGTCCGCCACACCCGAGGCGGGCTGGGAGGTGCGGGTGTGGAACTGGGACTACATGATCCGGGTGACGTTCGAGAAGGACGGCCGTTCGACCTCCGTGTACTGCACCTGGTACCAGACCAAGCCCGCGGTCAGGGTCGAGGAGGACTGAGCCCCCGGGCCCCGGTGGGGTGTACGGCGGGGACCACCCGTACGGACGGACGGCGGGGACCAGCCGTCGTACGGGTCCGGTGAATGGCCGGGACTCGCCGTACGGCAGGGCATGAGTCCCGTGTGCCGTACGGCAGGGCTGCCGGGACCCGGGTGTGCTAGTGGAAGGCCGCCGGGGGCGGTGCTGGTGAGGGCTTGGCGTTCGCGTCGGTGGTCGCGACGGCGCCGCCGGTGAAGTCGAGGAGCGCGCGGCCGTGTTCGACCCGGCCGGGGTGGGGGTCGCCCGCCACCCGGCGGGTCAGCTCCGCGACCGGCAGCGGTACGTCCGATGCCAGCAGCACCGCGTTGCCGAAGCGCCGGCCGCGCAGCACGGTCGGGTCCGCGGCGAGCGCCGACTCGGGGAAGACCGCAGCGGCGGTGGCGACCTGGGCCCGCAGATGCGCCAGCGGCGGCCCGTCCGCGAGGTTGGCCGCGTACAGTCCCCCGGGCCTCAGGACCCGGCGGACCTCGGTGAGGAATTCCGTACTGGTGAGATGTGCGGGCGTACGGGCGCCGCTGAAGACGTCCGCGATGACCAGGTCCGCCCAGTCGTCCGGGATTCTGCCGAGTCCGGCGCGGGCGTCGGCGGACCGTACGCGTATCCGGGCGTTGGGGTCCAACGGGAGGTGGGCACGGACCAGTTGGACCAGGGCCGCGTCCAGTTCCACGATCTGCTGCGTGGAGCGGGGGCGCGTCGCGGCGACATAGCGGGCGAGGGTGAAGGCCCCGCCGCCCAGATGGACCGCCCTCAGGGGGCGGCCGGGCGGGGCGGCGAGATCGACGGCATGGCCCAGCCTGCGCTGGTACTCGAAGGACAGCCGCGCCGGATCGTCGAGGTCCACATGGGACTGCGGGGCACCGTCGATCAGCAGCGTCCAGGCCCGGGGGCGGTCCGGGTCGGGAATCAGCTCGGCGACCCCGCCGTCCACCCGCGCGACGACGGGTTCGGCCCCGTCGGCCCCGCCCGCGCGCCGCCGCCTGCTCTTCGCCATCAGCCCATTATCAGCCGGAGTGAGGCGCGCACGCCCGGTGGGGGCGGGGTCCCGGCGGGCGGGACCGATGATTCGGGACCGATGATTCTCGTCGGCGCGGGCGGTCATGACCTTGTACACACGCCGCAGGCGCACGGACAGGCAAGAGGAAGGCACACCCCATGGCAGCCCCGAGCAACATCACCGGACTCGGCGTCATCCTCGGCAGCACGGACCCCGAACCGCTCATCGAGTGGTATCGCGCCGCGCTGGAGCCGTTGGGTGCCCGCTGGGACGAGCACCTGCTCTTCATCGGGCAGCAGACGGTCATCGGATTCGACCGGCGTGACGATGTCGCGGACAAGGCCGCGGAACCCGGCAGGCACCTGATCAACATCACGGTGCGCGACATCCGGGCGGCCGAGAAGCACCTCAACGCCCTCGGAGTGACCTGGGTGCGGCCGGTCGAGGACGCGGGAGGAGGGTGGATGTTCTCCACCGTTCTGGACCCGGTCGGCAACTACCTCCAGCTCCTCCAAGGCCCCGCGACGCCCTGAACCGCGTCGCCGCGGGTCGCGTCGGCCCCGCGACGCCGGCCCCGGGCCGGTGGACCTCGCCCCGGAGAGGGGTCCTCGGGCCCCGGAAAGGGCGGAGGCGGTTCGCCGCCGCCCCCCGGCCAGGGGAATCCCTGCCCGGGCCCGGAGCGCGCCCGCTCAGCGGCGGCTGTCCGCCGCCTCGATCAGGCGGGCCGCCTCCCCCAGGGCCTCCCGCAGCATCTGGGGGTCGGTGACCTGGTCGGCCTCATCGGGCGGGAGCAGCCAGCCGGTGCCCCGGACCGGAGGCTCGGCGGGGATCCGCAGCCCTCGGCCCGAGGTCTGCGTACACGCGCTGCCGGGCAGGTCCCAGCCATCGGCCGTGCCGGGCGGCACCAGAAAGCCGAGCGTGGCGCACGCCCCGTCATGGAGCACGGGACCCACCGCCGGGGCGGCGCCACGGCGCAGGATGTCCACCGCTTCCAGGCCCTGGCGGGCGGGGACGGTGACCAGGTCACAGGGCTCCGCCGCGCCCGCCGGCGGGGGGCTGCTGTCCTGGGTGGGCCGGTGCCGGGCGGTGGTCGCGGTGGTCGCCCAGGCAGTCATCGCGGGTGGCGCAGGCGTCCGGGCGCCACTGGCGCTGGTCTCCATGCCGACCTCCAACACGGGGATCCCCTCCTCGCTCGACTGAGGCGCGTACTGCGCCTCCAAGAGGTTCAACGCGCGGGAGCGTCAAGGGCTACGGCATGACACCGCCATAAAGGATGGCAGTTCATGGCAGATCCCGGATGGGGCAGCTCATTTGCGGCCAAACTCTTGATGTGTCACTCGTCACATCAGGTACGTTCTCGGCTCGCCGGGAACACGGCCGTACGCGAGAGAGGGCTCGGCCATGGTGTCGTCGTCTCCGCCCCAGTCTTCGCAACCCCAGTCGTCACCGCGCCCGCCGTCACAGCCCCCGCCGTCACAGCAACCGCCGTCGCGGTCGCCCAACCAGGCTTTCCGGCGGCTGCGGGGCCGGCTCTCGCCGGGGGAGTTCGCGGCGGCCGTCCGCAAGGCGGCCCGGGAGATCAATGAGCAGGTCTCGTGCGACGCCCGCTATGTGGGCCGCGTCGAGGCGGGTGAGATCCGCTGCCCGAACTACGCGTACGAGCGGGTCTTCCTCCATATGTATCCCGGGCTGACCCTGGCGGACCTGGGCTTCTCGGCCCGGGAGCGGGTACGGGGGCGGGGGCGGGGCTCGCGCGCTCCGGAGACACCTTCGGGGGCGGGGGTTTCGGGGGCGGCCCCGGGGGTGGCTCCGGGGGCGGGCGGCGGGCCGGTGTCCGCGCCGGGCGGGTGCGGCGGCGGTACGACCAGCACCGCCGGTACGACCAGCACCGCCGGTGTCTGCCGCACCGACACCGGCTCCAGCACCGGCACCGGCACCGGCACCGGCAGCAAATGCGACTGCGACAGCGACAGCGACGAGGAGAGCGATGTGCTGCGTCGGGCATTCATGATGGGCGGTTCCGCCTCGGTGGCCGCCGCGTCCTTCGGGCTGAGCCCCGGGCTCGGGCTCGGCTCCGTGCTGCGGTCGGGGGCCGAGAGCGAGGCCCCGGCCCTCGCCTGGTCCGTGGCCGTGCCCGCGCAGCGGCGGGTCGGCGAGAGCGAGGTGGCCGCCGTCGAACAGGCCGTACGGCGAATCCGGCTGCTGGACGACCGCCATGGCGCCGACGGGCTCTACCAGCGGGCCGCGCAGCCGCTCCGGGCCGCGTACGCCCTCCTCGACGCCGGGATCACCGCGCGGCGCACGATGGCGGACCGGCTGCGCTCCGGCGCCGGAGAACTCGCCATCTCCGTGGGGTGGCTGGCCCATGACTCGGGCCGCCTCGACGACGCCCGCTCGTACTACACGGAAGCCCTTGCGACCGCGCGGGTCTCGGGCGACGCGGCCCTTGAGGCGCACGCCTTCAGCAATATCTCCTTCCTCGCCCGGGACGCGGGCCGCTACCGGGAGTGCCTCCGAGCCGCACAGGCCGGGCTGCGGGCGGCGCGTGCCCTGGGTTCGCCCCGGCTGCTGTCCCTGCTCGCGCTGCGGGAGGCGGGGGGCTGGGCGGGTCTCGGGGACCGCACCGAATGCGAACGGGCGCTGGGGTGGGCGCACCGGTTCTTCGGCCGGGGGGCGTCGACGGCCGACCCCGAGTGGATGTCGTTCTTCGGCGAACCGGAACTGGAGGCCCTCCAGGCCCAGTGCTGGGCCGCGCTCGGCGACTGGTCCCGCGCGGCCGGCCACGCCCGCCGCGCCGCGACCCTCCAGGACCGCACCTTCACCCGCAACCTGGCGCTGTACCGCGCGGAACTGGCGGTGGACCTCGCGCACGGGGGTGCGCCCGAGGAGGCGGCGGAGGCCGGGCGTGGGGTGCTGGAGCTGTTGGGCGGGGTGCGGTCGTCGCGCGTCCACGCGATGCTGACGACCACGGCGACGGTCCTGCGCCCCCACCGTACGACCCCACTGGTCCGCGAGTTCCTCGCCCGCCACGAGTCCCCGCCCCCGGGGTAGGCCCGTCCGGGGCGCCGCCCGGACCCGTAGTCCGCTCCTGGCAGGACCACGCGCTGAAACGGCTGGCGAGCCGATGCCCGTACGGACGAGTATGGAACACATGAGTGACCAACCCGCACGATGGACCCAGGCGACGGTCTACCCCGACATGTGGGTCGACCCGGACGACGACCCCCGCGACAGCGAAGGAGCCGGTCCGGACGGCGAGCTGGCGACCCTGCTGGACTTCCTGTCCGGCTATCGCATGACCCTGCGGATGAAGTGCGAGGGCCTGGACGCCGAGCAACTCGCCCGCCGGTCCGTTCCTCCGTCGACCATGTCGCTGCTCGGCCTGATCCGGCACCTCGCCGAGGTGGAACGGGACTGGCACAACTGGATCGACGACAGCGATCCCCTGCCGAGCCTGTACGGCGAGGACGACGGCGACTTCGACGGAGCCGTCGCCGACCAGGCCGAGGTCGACGCCGCGTACGCCACCCTGGAGCGCGAGCAGACCGCGACGGACGCCGCGCTGGCGGAGCACCCGGATCTGGGCGAGCGGCTGGCGAAGGACGGCATCGCGGTCCGGGAGCTGATGGTGCACCGAATCGAGGAGTACGCCCGCCACTGCGGGCACGCCGACCTGTTGCGCGAGTGCGTCGACGGCCGGGTCGGCCAGTAGCGGAGGCCCGCGTGACGCTTAAGGAGCCCCACCCGGTGCCGGGTGGGGC
>NZ_JBSGUP010000300.1:0-9718 GCF_053607985.1 Streptomyces sp. NPDC055078 | reverse complement strand
GGCCCGCGCATCCCGGGGCCTGCCTGACGGGGGACGCCCGCGCAAATCCAGCCGCTCGGGTGCGCAAATTCAGCCTCTCCGGCGTTTGAGGAGCGGGGTGCGGGGCCCGGGTCAGCCGCCCGGTACGCCGAAGACCTCCCCGTTCGGCGCGGCCCCGTACACCCGCCCCCTCCCCACCACCGGCTCCGGCAGCATCGCCGCGTACGTATACCGCCCCCCATCCATCCGCGGATCCGTCTGCCCCACCAGCACCCCCCGCCGCACATCCACCATCAGCAACCGCCCGTCCCCGCCCATCACATACACCTTGCGGGCACCCACCGCCGGCCGCGACAGATGGGTGACGGCGGTCTCCAGCCGCCACCGCTGAAGCCCCGAACGCCCCGAACGCCCCGACCCCGTGTCGATCGCCAGCAACGCGCCCCCCGCCCCGCTCAGATAGACGATCTCGCCGCTCACCGCCGCCTGCGCCTGATCCACCGGCAGCGCCAGCGGCACCAGCCGTACGGTCCGCGTGGCGCGTGCGGTGTCGAGCCGTACGATCGCCTCGGTGAACCCGTCGAGGTTGTCGGACAGGAGATACAGCGCGCCTCCGGACACCCCCACCGGCCGCAGGTTCCCCTTGAGCCGCTTCTCCCACAGCCGCGCACCGCTCGCCGGGTCGACCGCGGTGACGACCGTGGACGTACCGTCCGCCGACGGGGTCGCACCGAGGGCGGGCCCGCTCCGGCCGGGCGCGGCCACCCACTGCGTACCGACTCCGCCGTGCCGCCCGGCCCACCGCTCGCGCCCGGTCGCGGCGTCGAGGGCCCGGATCCGGCCGGTATCACCCACCAGGAGCACCACCCCACCGATGTGCCGCACCGTCGCGTACGACGAGATCGCGGTGCTCCAGCGCACCTTCCCGGTCGTGGGGTCGAGCGCCTCCAGCCGCTTCCACCCCGGCGTCGCGACATGCACCAGCCCGCCCGCGTACGTCGGCGGCATGCCCCCGTCGACACTCCTCGGCGCACCGGACGCCGGCAGCGACCACTGGACGCGTCCGTCGTCGGGGGAGAGCCGGGCGGCCTTGATACCGGGGGCCGCGCAGTACAGCCCGCTGAGTCCGGGCCCCGCCGCGCACACCGGCGTACGGTTCTCCGATTCCCCGGCGCGCAGGGGCACGCTCCACTCGCGGAACGCCGGCTCCGCGCGGGCGGCCGGCGGGAGGGCGCGCGGGCGCTCCGACCGATCGCCGTCGCCCGCCGCGTCCACCACCCCGGCCGTCACCAGCGCCACGAGCGCGGCCCCGGCGGCCACCCACCGCCCCCACCGGCGGCTGCGGGGCGCGGGCGGCTCCCCGCCCGCCACATCCGCCCTGTCCGATTCGGCGGCCCCACCCGCCACGCGCTCGCGCGGATCCGGGGCGCGCGGCGCCGGTATGTATGCCTGGGTGTCGTACTGGGTGTCGTACGAGGACGAGGGCGTCGACCCCCGCAGCGCGACCATGACCTCGTACGGGGTGGGCCGTTCGTCCGGGTCCTTCGCGAGACAGCGCCGCAGCAGTGGTACGAGATCGGCGGGCACTCCGGTGAGATCCGGCTCGTTGTGCACGACCTGATACGCCACGATGTACGGGCTGTCCGAGTCGAACGGCCCCCGCCCGGTCGCCGCGTGCACCAGCACCGCACCCAGCGCGAACACATCCGCCGCGGGCCCGACCTCCCTCGGACGCTGGAACTGCTCGGGTGCCATGAACGGCGGTGTCCCGATCAGTTTTCCCGTCTCCGTCCGCAGATCACTGTCCGTGGGGCGGGAGATCCCGAAGTCGATCACCTTGGGTCCGTCGGACGCCAGCAGCACATTGCTCGGTTTGAGATCGCGGTGTACCACGCCGACCCGGTGGATGTCCCGCAGCGCCTCGGCGAGACCGGCCCCCGCCTTGCGTAGTTCCTCCTGGTCGAGCGGATTCCGCTTGACCCGTTCGGCGAGGGTGGGCCCCTCGATGAACAGCGTGGCCATCCAGGGCCGCCCGGCCGCCGGGTCGGCGTCCACGACAGGCGCGGTGAATGCTCCGCTGACCCGCCGGGCCGCCGTGACCTCTTGGCGGAAACGTGCCCTGAACTCGGGGTCCGACGCATGCTCGGCATGAATGACCTTGACCGCGAGCCGCAGTCCCGAGGCAGAGGTGGCCAGATGGACCACCCCCATGCCACCCGTGCCCAGACATGCCTCAAGGCGATACTGCCCGGCGTAATCCGGACGCTCCGCTTCCGGGGACTGCCCGGTGTTGCGCAGCGGTGGCATGCCCTACCCCCGTGGTGTCGTGCGCACACTCGACCTTCGGAGCCTAGTCGATGGTGCGTGCGAGAAAGGGATGGCCTGTCGGCCCGTGCGCGGCGTACCGTGCGTATACGCACATACAGCAACGGGGGAGATATCGATGGCACTTGACAAAACACGTCCGGAAATAATCGATGCGGCTGCCACGGAAGCGGCTGCGGAAGCACCCGCCGAGACCACGGGAGCGCCCGCCGGAGCGACGGCCGAGGCATCCACAGGGTCATCCACGGGGACGTCCACCGAGGCATCCGCCGACGCCATCGCCACGGCGGCCACGCGCTACCCGGTCGCCCCGGGCTACCGGCTGAACGTTCGCAGCGGCCCCGGCACCGGCTACCGGCTCGTCCGGGTGCTGCCGCTCGGCGCCCGGGTGCCGATCAACTGCCAGCAGCCGGGGGAGTGGATCGCCGGCCCCTACGGCACCACCAACCTCTGGGACAACATCGCCAGCGGCGAATTCGTCTCCGACGCCTACGTCCTGACGGGCAGCGACGGTTATGTGACGGTCCGCTGCTCCTGACAAGCGGCCCGGCAAGCGGCCCGGCAAGCCTGCGGACGAGCCTCCTGTACAAGCAGTGCTCCTGATCAAGGAGCGCTCCCGGCGATAATCGACCTCGTGAGCGATGTGAGCGAGCAGAACAGCACCAGCCAGAGCAACGCCGGCGACGCGGGCCCGCGCCCCGAGCCCATCCGTTTCTTCGGTACGACCTGGGTCGACCACGACGGGGGGTACGGGCTGCGCCGGGCCGGCGTCGCCGCCGGTTCGCTCGCGGCGGCGGCCGTGGGCTGTCTGGCCCTGCGGGTCGCGTACGACGGCTTGGTGATCGCCGAGGTCGGCGGCTTCGTCAACACCCTGGCCATCGTGATGTTCGCGGTGTGCAGCGCGATCGCCTTCCGCAAGACCTGGGAGGGCTACACCCGCCGCCCCGCCGTGGCCACGGCCCCGGACGCCCTGCGCAGCCTGCGGGCCATCGGCTTCATCGGCGTACTTCTGGCGTACTTCCTCCGCTCGCTGGCCGAGGCACCGGGGGAGAAACTGCTCCGCGAGGAGTACGACACGGCCCGCGCCCAGTACGAGAAGCGCCGCAGCGCGCGCACGGGCAACCCGGCGGCCCGCAGGGGAAAGAGCCGAAAGACGAAGCGCACATAGCGGGATTCCGGTGAGGATGACCCGCATGACCGCACAGCACGCGAGCCGCGCCCGCTCTTTCGACACCGCCGCCGCCCAGTACGACGCCGCCCGCCCCGGCTACCCCATCGGCCTGTTTGACGTCGTGCAGGAACTGACCGGCCGCCCGCTGCGGGGCTCCCGGGTCGTCGACGTCGGCGCGGGCACCGGCATAGCCACCCGTCTGCTGCACGCGCGCGGCGCCCGGGTCGTCGCCGTGGAGCCGGGCCCCGGCATGGCCGGCCAACTCCGCAGCACCCTCCCCGACGTCTCGCTCGTCCAGGGCATCGGCGACGCGCTCCCGCTGGCCGACGGCTGCGCCGACCTCATCACCTACGCCCAGTCCTGGCACTGGACGGACCCCCGGCGCTCCGTCCCCGAAGCCCTGCGGGTCCTGCGGCCCGGCGGCGCGCTCGCCCTGTGGTGGAACGTCGCCGACCCCGACGTGCCCTGGATCGCCGCCCAGGCGCGGCGCCTGCGCACCGGGCCCTCCGACAGCATCCACGGCGCCCCGGGGCACGCCCGCCGACTGCCCGCCGACCTGGACCCCGTCGAACGCACGGTCCACTGGACCCGCCGCGTCCCGCTCGCCACCCACCTCGACAACCTCGGCAGCCACTCCCTTCTGCTGACCCTCGGCAGGGAGCGCGCGGCGGATCTCCTGGACCGGGAGCGGGCCGAACTGCTGAAGGTGTTCCCCGACGGAGTCGTCCAGGAGGAGTACACGGTGGAGCTGACTGTCACGATCCGCCCGCCCAATCCGTCCTGACGTCCGAGCAATGTCTTGTCACCCCTCCGCACACACCACCCCCATCGGGAGAAGGGCCGGAAGGCATGGCCGAGCTGGCCGAGTTCGAGAAGCAGCGCAGCCGTCTGTGGGGCATCGCGTACCGCATCACCGGTTCGGTCGCGGACGCCGAGGACGCCGTACAGGAGGCATGGCTCCGGTGGCAGGGGCTGCCGGACGGCGAGGCCGACGACCCCCGGGCGTATCTGGCGACCGTGGTCAGCCGGATCTGCTACGACCAGCTGACCTCGGCCCGCGCCCGCCGTGAGTCCTACGTCGGGCCCTGGCTGCCCGAGCCGGTGGTCACCGAAGGCGGTCCGGAGGACCGGGTGACGCTCGACGAGTCCGTCGGCTTCGCCCTGCTCACCGTGCTGGAACGGCTCACCCCCGCCGAACGCACCGCCTTCATCCTGCACGACGTCTTCGCCGTGCCGTTCCCCGAGATCGCCGATGTCGTGGGCCGTACACCCGACTCCGTACGACAGCTGGCCTCCCGCGCCCGCCGCCGCGTCCGCAGCGAGGCCCCGCGCCGCTCGGTGGACCGGGAGGAGCACCGCCGGGTGGTGGAGGCGTTCCTCACCGCGGTGACCGGCGGGGACTTCGACGGGCTGCTGGAGATCCTCGACCCCGAGGTCGTCTGGCGCTCCGACGGCGGCGGCAGGTTCGGCGCGGCCCGCCTGCCGATCCTGGGCAACGAGAAGGTCACCCGTTTCGTCGAGCGGCTGATGCACGGCTTCGCCGAGCGCGGCAGCCGGTTCGTGCGGCGAGAGGTGAACGGGGCCCCCGGACTGGTCCTGGCCGACCCCTCGACCGGCCTGGTCGCGGTGTACGCCTTCACCGTCGACCGGGGCCGCGTCACCGAGATCGACGTCGCCCTCAACCCCGAGAAACTGACCCATCTCGATCCGGACACCCTGCACTGACCGCGGAGCCGGGACCGCTGCCACACCCGGCGGCCCCGGCCCTCGCATGACGACCTCAGGCACCACCAGGCAGACCCGGCACGACATCGTTCCCGGCGCGGGTGCCTGTACGGACTTCCGCAGGCACCGGGGTTCCATGGCGTTCTCCTACCCCTCTCGAACCGGTGGCCGACAGCTCTCCCGAGGTGCCGACGCCTGACACTCCCGCGATCCCCCTGTCCCTTGACTGCTCCCCCCTCCAGGAGCATTATTCATCACATGATGAATTCTCCTGCGGTCGCTGTCCTCGCCCGCGACCTCACCGTCGTACGGGGAGACCGCACCGTCCTGCGCGGCATCGACTTCACCGTGCCCCCAGGCCGGATCACCGGTCTGCTCGGCCCCTCCGGCTGCGGCAAATCCACCCTGATGCGCGCCGTCGTCGGCACCCAGGCCCAGGTCACCGGCACCCTCGACATCCTCGGCAAGCCCGCGGGCGACGCCTCCCTCCGCGCCCGTATCGGCTATGTCACCCAGGCGCCGTCCGTCTACGACGACCTCACCGTCCGGCAGAACCTGGAGTACTTCGCCGCGGTCCTCGCCCCCGGCCGCCGCCACCGCGAAACCCGCCACGACCACGTCACCCGGGCCATCGCCGATGTGGACCTCACCTCCCACGCGGACGCCCTCGCCGGACGGCTCTCCGGCGGCCAGCGCAGCCGCGTCTCCCTCGCCGTCGCCCTGCTCGGCACCCCGGAACTGCTCGTACTCGACGAACCCACCGTCGGCCTCGACCCCGTCCTGCGCCGCGACCTGTGGGACCTCTTCCACCGCATCGCCGCCGAACGCGGCGCGACACTCCTCATCTCCTCCCATGTCATGGACGAGGCCGAGCGATGCCACCGCCTCCTGCTGATGCGCGAGGGCGAGATCCTCGCCGAGGACGCCCCCGAAGACCTGCGCACCCGCACCCGCACCGACACGGTCGAGGCCGCCTTCCTCCACCTCGTCGACCGGGCCGGCGCCCAGGCCCACCGCCCACCCGGCCCGGACACCACCGACACCACCCCGGCCGGATCGCCGACCCCCTCCGCCCAGGAGAACGCCCGATGACCGCCGCCCGGACCCTCGCCACCGCCGCCCGCGTCCTGCACCAGCTGCGCCACGACCCCCGGTCCATCGCGCTGATGATCCTGGTCCCGTGCGTGATGCTCTTCCTGCTGCGCTATGTGTTCGACGGCAGCCCCGGAACCTTCGACTCCATCGGCGCCTCCCTCCTCGGCGTCTTCCCCCTGATCACGATGTTCCTGGTCACCTCCATCGCCACCCTGCGCGAGCGCACCTCCGGCACCCTGGAACGGCTCCTCGCCATGCCGATCGCCAAGGGCGACCTCATCGCCGGCTACGCCCTCGCCTTCGGCCTCGTCGCGGTCGTCCAGTCCGTCCTCGCCACCGGCCTGGCGCTCTGGGCCCTCGGCCTCGACATCGTCGGCTCCGCCTGGCTCCTCCTCCTGGTCGCCCTCCTCGACGCTCTGCTCGGCACCGCACTCGGCCTCTTCGTCTCCGCCTTCGCCTCCTCCGAATTCCAGGCGGTCCAGTTCATGCCGGCGGTGGTCTTCCCCCAGCTGCTGCTCTGCGGCCTCTTCACCGCCCGCGAGAACATGCAGCCGGTCCTGGAGAGCATCTCCAACGCCCTGCCCATGTCCTACGCCGTCGACGCCATGACCGAGGTCCTGCGGCACCCGGACGCCACGGGCACCTTCGTCCAGGACGTCCTCGTCGTCTCCGGCTGCGTCGTCCTGGTCCTCGCCCTCGGCTCAGCCACCCTCCGCCGCCGCACCGCCTAACCCCTCCGCACTCCTCGCCCCTCCCAGCCCTCCCCGCGTCGCACCCCCGGCCCGCCGCCGCACCGCGTGACCTCGCCGTACCGCCCCTTGGACGTCACGGCACCACCGCGCCCCCGGTGCGAGGATGTGCGCACGTACCCCCACCGGCGAGGTGAACAGAGCCATGACCCAGACAGTCGCAGTCCTCGGCACGGGCAAGATCGGCGAGGCACTCCTCAGCGGCATGATCCGCGCCGGCTGGCGACCCGACGATCTGCTGGTCACCACCCGTCGCGCCGACCGCGCCGAGGAACTCCGCACCCGCTACGGCGTCGAACCGGTCACCAACGCCGAGGCCGCCAAGCGCGCCGACACCCTCATCCTGGCCGTCAAGCCCCAGGACATGGGCAAGCTCCTCGATGAACTCGCCCCCCACAGCACCGCCGACCGCCTGGTCATCAGCGCTGCGGCCGGTATCCCCACCTCCTTCATCGAGGAACGCCTCACCACCGGCACCCCCGTCGTCCGCGTCATGCCCAACACGCCCGTACTGGTCGACGAGGGCATGTCCGTCATCTCCGGCGGCAGCCATGCCACCGCCGAGCATCTCGTGCACACCGAGGAGATCTTCGGCGGCGTCGGCAAGACCCTCCGGGTCCCCGAGTCCCAGCAGGACGCGGCCACCGCCCTGTCCGGCTCGGGCCCGGCGTACTTCTACTTCCTGGTCGAGGCCATGACCGACGCGGGCATCCTCCTCGGTATCCCTCGCGCCCAGGCCCACGACCTCATCGTCCAGGCCGCCATCGGCGCCGCCGTCATGCTCCGCGACAGCGGCGAACACCCCGTCAAGCTCCGCGAAGCTGTCACCTCCCCCGCCGGCACCACCATCAGCGCCATCCGCGAACTGGAGAACCACGGCGTACGCGCCGCCCTGATCGCCGCCCTCGAAGCGGCCCGCGACCGCAGCCGCGAACTCGCCTCCGGCAACGGCTGACCGGTCCTGTCTCTCTGTCCGTGGCGCCACGGACAGAGAGACGGGGCTGAAGGCGGGACCAGGAAGCGGGACGAAGACGGACGGACCCCACCGCCCTCCGCTACCCGGGCAGCAGCCCGATCGCCCCATAGGCGGCATCCACCCTCGGCCGGGCCATCCCCCTGGCCCGCTCGGCACCCTCCCTCAGCACCTCATCGATCCGACCCCCGTCCGCAGCCAGCTCCGCATGCCGCTCCCGCACCGGCCGCAGCACCTCCACCACCGCGTCGGCCGTGTCCTGCTTCAAAGATCCGTACGACTGGTAAACGCCCGCCAACTCGCTCGGGTTCCCACCCGTGCAGGCGGAGAGAATCTCCAGCAGATTGGCTACCCCCGGCCGGCCCTCGGGGTCGTACTCCACCTCACGCCCGCTGTCCGTGACCGCCCGCATGATCTTCTTGCGTACGAGGTCCGCGTCATCGAGCACATAGACGATCCCCGCCCCCGACGCATGGGACTTCCCCATCTTCGACGTCGGATCCTGAAGATCCATGACCCGCGCCGCCACCGGCGGATGCGTCGCCTTCGGCACGGTGAACGTGTACCCGTACCGCTGGTTGAACCGCACCGCCAGATCCCGCGTCAGTTCCACATGCTGCGTCTGGTCATCACCCACCGGAACCTCATCCGTCCCATAGGCCAGAATGTCCGCCGCCATCAGCACCGGGTACGTCAGCAGCGACACCCGCACGCTCTCCCCGGCAGCCCGCGCCCGCGCACCCTTCTCCTTGTACTGGATCATGCGCCGCAGCTCGCCGTCCGTGGCCACGCACTCCAGCAGATACGACAGCCTCGCGTGCTCATCCACCTGACTCTGTACGAATACGGTGCACCGCTCCGGGTCCAGCCCCGCAGCCAGCATCACCGTGGCCGCCTGCCTGGTCAGCCGCCGAACCCGCGCCGGATCGTGCTCCACCGTCAGCGCGTGCAGATCGACCACGCAGAACAGCGCGTCGGCCTCGTACTGATCGACCTCGGCCCAGCGCCGCAGCGCCCCGAGATAGTTGCCCAGCGTCGCGTGCCCCGTGGGCTTGATTCCGCTGAAGATCCGCGTCATCGCCTCTCCGTCTCCTGATCGGAGCCACCGCGCCCGGCGGCCCGTATCCCGGAGAGACAAACGGAAACGGCCGCCGAGGCGGCGGCCGTTGAGTGCATGCGTAGGTGCCGGCCGCCGTCAGGCGGCCCACCACTGAAGGAAGCACGTACGCACAGTCATGCGCGAGAGAGTACGGGATCGAGCCCCAAGTTGACAGTGGATACCCCCGCTCCGTAGTGTTCTCCGAGTTGCCCGACGTGAGCGCCGACTCCGGTTGGTCCCCGGGCAGCCATTCCGCAAGACCTACTGAGAACGAGCGACGTCGTGTCGCGCGTTTTTTGGTGCACTTTTGCGGAAATGAGGAATCCGCGTTCGAAAGACCGCACCCCCGATTGGCGTCGGGGGTAATGACTCCGCTAAAGTCTCACTCGTCGGAACGGCTCAACGGCCGGAATGGCAACCCGATTTCGACCGGGAATCAGGGCCGAAAGGTTCTGGTAGAGTCGGAGATGCAAGACCGGAAGGGAAGCGCCCGGAGGGCCTGGTGATACAGGTTCGATGGAAGTGTTCGTTCCTTGAGAACTCAACAGCGTGCCAAAAGTCAACGCCAGATATGTTGATACCCCGTCTGCCGGAATGATTTG